>JAZKFK010000465.1:0-1602 GCA_040386475.1 Pseudomonadota bacterium
GCAACGCTGGGCGAGGTGGGCCGCGCCAAGGGCCCGTGGCGCTGGGGCGCGCGGTTGTTCCACTGGCTCAACCGCAACACCAAAGCGCAGGCCGAGCGCAACATCCACGCGCATTACGATCTGGGCAACGATTTCTACCGTGCATGGCTCGACCCGACGATGAGCTATTCGTCGGCCTATCGCATGGCCGATGGAGACCTGGAGGCGGGACAACGCCGCAAGTGGCAGCGGTTGTCAGAGCGGTTGGGGAAACCCGATACGCTGCTTGAAATCGGCTGCGGGTGGGGCGCCTTGTCAAGCCACTTTGCCGCCCAAGGTTCAGCGGTGACCGCGATCAGTTTGTCGGACGAGCAACTTGATTGGGCGCGCAACCACCATCCCGGCATCGATTTTCGCCATCAGGACTACCGCGACGTTGGACGCGATTCCGGAGGCCAGTTCGATGCCATCGTCAGCGTGGAAATGGTCGAAGCCCTGGGCCGGGAATACTGGCCCGAGTTCATGGATTGCCTGGCGCGGAACCTCAAGCCGGGTGGCCGCGCTGCGATCCAGTATATCGCCATGCGCGACGACCTGTTCGACGGCTATGCCCGCAACGCCGATTTCATCCAGGCCTACGTCTTCCCCGGGGGCATGCTGATCCGCGCCAGCGAGTTTCGCCAGCTGGCCGAAGCGCGCGGACTGGCGTGGCACCAGCAGGAGGACTTCGGCCCCGATTATGCCGAAACGCTGCGGTTGTGGCGCGAACGGTTTGATGCAGCGGAGCGCGAGGGTCGTCTGCCCGCCGGGTTCGATGCGCGGTTCGGCCGCTTGTGGCGCTATTACCTGCAATATTGCGAAGGCGGTTTCAGGGGCGGCGGCATTACTGTCAGCCAGGTTACGCTGGTCAAAACCGGGTGAATCGGCCGAAAAGCAGCTGGGGCAAACGGCTGGCTGTTGGCTTGCTGATCGTCGCCGGGCTGGGCACCGCCGGCTGGTTCTCGCTCAGCCGCGATCTGCGTACGCTGGCGCTGACCGGCCCAACCGATACCGACATCTTGTTCTGGTCCACCCAGCAGCGTGATGCGGGTTTCCGCGCGCTCGACCAGCTGGGCTGGGTGGTCGGCAACCGCACCATCGCGCGCGGAGGCGATGTTCATCCGCTGCGCACCGGAGAGGCGCTGGCCCTGCCGCCTACATTCGATTTCGCGGGCTATCTCGCTCACCAGCGCGTGGCGGCCATTGTTGTCGTGCGGGATGGCAGGGTGGTGCTGGAACATTACGGGCTGGGCTTTGGGCCGGAAGGGCGCTGGACCAGCTTCTCGGTAGCCAAAAGCCTCACCTCCACCATGGTCGGCGCCGCGCTGCAGGATGGCGCGATCCGCTCGCTCGACGATCCGGTGACCGACTACATTCCCGATCTGCGCGGATCGGCTTACGACGATGTCAGCGTGCGCCAGCTGCTGACCATGACATCGGGCGTGCGCTGGAACGAGGACTATGCCGATCCCGCGTCCGACGTGGCCAAGTTCAGCAATGCTGAACCCGATCCCGGCGTGGATGCCACAGTCAGCTATATGCGCCGCCTGCCGCGGCAATATCCGGCGGGGCAGCAATGGGTCT
>JAZKFK010000466.1:0-15117 GCA_040386475.1 Pseudomonadota bacterium
AGCTTCGACTGGCCCACATCGGCCAGGAACTGGCACGCCGCCATCCACTCCTCGCGGCTCGGCTCCACTTCGGCCACCAAGGCGTGCAAGTGGCGCACGATGGCATCGCAGATCTGCGCCATCCGCGCATCGGGCGTTGCGGCATAGGCCTTTCGGCAGGCAGCCGTGTGATCGGCGCGGGCTTGCTGGGTCATCGTCTCTCTCCCCTTGGACGATTGCTTATTCCGCCAGCCTAGGGTGCGCGGTTGATCGCGGTCAATGCGGTTTGCCCATGCGTGCGCCATTCAGCAGGCAGAAGGAGAGGGACCATGTTCAAGACCAATGTCGGCTCGATCGATCAGATTCTGCGCATCATTCTGGGCGTAGTGCTGATTGCGCTGGTTTTCGTCGGCCCGCAGACCCCGTGGGGCTGGCTGGGCCTGATCCCGCTGGCCACCGGCTTCCTGCGCACTTGCCCGCTGTACTCGCTGGTCGGGATCAACACCTGCGCCAAGTAGGTGTGCGGAGGCTGGACAACGCAGGGCCGCCGGGGGCATAGCCCGGCCCCATGCACGACCTGAAACTGATCCGCGAAAATCCCGCCGCTTTCGATGCCGCACTGGCGCAGCGCGGGCTGGAACCGATGGCCGACCGGCTGGTGGCGCTGGACGAGGCGCGCCGTGCGCTATCCACCCGGCTGCAGGAAGCCAATGCCCGCCGCAACGAGGCCAGCAAGCTTATCGGCCAGGCGATGGGCAAGGGAGACAAGGATACGGCCGAGGCGCTGAAGGCCGAAGTGGCCGAACTCAAGACCACCATGCCCGCACTGGAGGATGAGGAACGCGCCGCCGGCAAGGCGCTGGACGCGATCCTCGCCGCCCTTCCCAACCGCCCGGCGGACGATGTACCCAAGGGCGCGGACGAGCACGACAACGTGGAAGCCAGCCGCTGGGGCACCCCGCCCTCGTTCGCCTTTCCGGTAGTGGAACACGCCGACATGGGTCCGGCGCTGGGCATGGATTTCGAAACTGCCGCCAAGATGAGCGGCGCGCGCTTTACCTTCCTGCGCGGCCAGATGGCGCGGCTCAACCGCGCGCTGGCGCAGTTCATGCTGGATACGCAGACCGCGCAGAACGGCTACACCGAATGCAACGTGCCGCTGCTGGTGAAGGACGAGGCGATGTTCGGCACCGGACAATTGCCCAAGTTCTTCGACGACCAGTTCGGCACCACCGATGGCCGCTGGCTGATCCCCACCTCCGAAGTGTCGCTGACCAACTCGGTGCGCGAGATGATCCTCGACGATCTGGCCGAGCCGATCCGCCTGACCGCGCTGACCCCCTGTTTCCGCGCCGAGGCCGGTTCTGCGGGCCGCGATACGCGCGGGTTCATCCGCCAGCACCAGTTCGAGAAGGTGGAACTGGTCGCGATCTGCCGCCCGGAGGATGCCGAGGCCGAGCATGCGCACATGGTCGCCAGCGCCGAGTCCATCCTGCAAGCGCTCGAACTGCCCTATCGCAAGATGCTGTTGTGCACCGGCGACATGGGCTTTGGCGCGCGGCGCACCTTCGACCTTGAAGTGTGGCTGCCGGGGCAGGACACCTACCGCGAGATCAGCAGCGTCAGCTGGTGCGGCGATTTCCAGGCGCGGCGGATGAACGCGCGCTATCGCCCCGATGGCGGAAAAGGCACGGCCTTCGTCCACACGCTGAACGGCAGCGGCCTTGCCGTCGGCCGCACGCTGGTAGCGGTGCTGGAGAACTACCAGCAGGCCGACGGCAGCGTGGCCGTGCCGGCGGTGCTGGCACCATATATGGGCGGGCTGGAACACCTGGTCCCGGCGGCCTGACGATGCGCATCCTGCTGACCAACGACGATGGCATCCACGCCCCCGGCCTCGCCTTGCTGGAAAAGCTGGCGGCCAAGCTGTCGGATGATGTGTGGGTGTGTGCCCCGGCCGAGGAGCAATCGGGTGCGGGCCATTCGCTGACCCTGCACATGCCGGTGCGGCTGCGCGAACATGGCCACCAGCGGTTCGCCGTCACCGGCACGCCGACCGACGCGGTCAACCTGGCGCTGCGCAAGCTGTTCGCCGACCGCAAGCCCGATCTGGTCATCAGCGGTATCAACGCGGGCGAGAACCTGGCCGATGACATCACCTATTCCGGCACCATTTCCGCCGCGATGGAAGGCGCGCTGGCGGGCATTCCGGCGATCGCCTTGAGCCAGGCGATGCGGCTGGCCGATAACGGCTATGCCGCCGCCGAAGCTTGGGGCGAGCAGGTGCTGAGCACGCTGGTGGAATTGCCGATGGCCAAGCGCACGCTGGTCAACGTGAACTTCCCCGACCTTGCCGCCAGCGCGGTGAAGGGCGTGCGCGTGGTCCGCCAGGGGTTCCACGATTACGATCGCGGCAGCCTGATCGAGAGCGCCGATCCGCGTGGGCGGCCCTACTTCTGGTTCGGCCTGCAGGATGCCGAACACACGCTGGACCACGGCACCGATCTGGAAGCGGTGGAAGATGGCTATATTGCGATCACGCCCCTCCAGGTTGACCTGACCCATTACAGCGCGATGGACGCGCTGGCCCAACGGTTCGCCGGGCGGTTCGCCACCTGATGCCGCCGCGGCGCTTCATGGCGCTGCGCCGCGCGGTGCGCGTGCCGGTGTGGGGCGATCTGGGCATTCGCCTTGGGGCAGCGTTTTCGCTGATCATGCTGGTGGTGCTGATCCACTGGTTTGACCGTGACGGGCTGGTGGACAACCACGACGGCAGCATCAGCTTCCTCGACGTGGTCTATTTCACCATGATTTCGATCACCACCACGGGGTTTGGCGATATCGCCCCAATCAGCGACCGCGCGCGGCTGGTGGAGGCGGTAATCGTCACGCCGGTGCGCTTTGCCGTGCTCTTCATTTTCGTGGGTACGGCGTACAATTTCATCATCAAGAAAAGCTGGGAGAAGTTCCGCATGGCCCGCATACAGAAGCAGCTGTCCGATCACCTGGTGGTGCTGGGCTTCGGGGTCTCGGGCTATGAGGCGGTGCGCGAGCTGGTGGAGCGCGGCACCGATCCCGCCTGCATCGTGGTGATCGACCCCTTCGAAGAACGGCTGGCGCTGGCCGAGCAACTGGGCTGCAACGTCCTCAACGCCGATGCCACGCGCGATGAGAGCCTGATCGCGGTGCGCATCGATCAGGCGCGCAGCGTGCTGGTGTCCGCCGGACGCGACGACACCTCGATCCTGATGGTGCTGACCGTGCGCCACCTGGCTCCCACGGTGCCGATCAGCGTGGTGGTGCGCGCGGCCGACAACGAGCTACTTGCGCGGCAGGCGGGGGCCGACAACGTGATCAACCCGGTGCGCTTCACCGGCCTGCTGCTGGCAGGCAGCGCGCAAGGGGCGCACATCGCCGATTACCTGGTCGATCTGGCCAGCGTGACCGGGCGGGTGCAGTTGGTCGAACGGCCCGTGCTGCCGGAGGAAGTGGGCCGCCCGTTGACCGCACTAACCGGCGGCGGACAGGGCCTGCGGATCTATCGCAATGGCCGGGCCATCGGCTTCTGGGAGCCGGAAGCCAGCGCCCTGATGGCGGGCGATCTGGTGGTCGAGATCCGCCCCACTGCCGAGGCTGAAGGCTGACCTAGCCCAGCGCCACGAACACCGCGCCCATCGCCGCCATGCCTACCACCATGTAGCCCGCGTCGATGGCAAACAGCCTGCCCGGACGCCCCTGGAACAGGTAGTTGATGCCGATGGCTGGGGCCATGATCACCGCGCCGAAGCCCACCGCCATCATCATGATCACGTGCGGGGCCGGACTGGTGCGGGCGATGTTGTGACCCAGCATCAGCGCCACCAGCATTTCCAGCAGGAAGGCCATCAGCATCACCAGCCAGACGGGGTGGCTGACGTGCGGATGCGGCATCTTCCCGTCAGCATAGCCGACCGCATCCTTCCACGCCTTGCCGAACAGCGGTCCGTACCACAGCGCTCCAACCGCGAAGAATGCCGCCGCGCCGGCCACCACTGCCACCAGGTTCACATTGCCCATCTCGCCTCACTCCGCCTGCAAGCGCTCGCACTAGCGCAAAGCTGCGCCGGCGTGTAGGGGCCAGCCCATCATGGCCACCACCATCATCCCCGACCAGAAGCGCATCGGCATGGTCAGCCTGGGCTGTCCCAAGGCACTGGTCGATAGCGAACGCATCCTCACCGCCCTGCGCGCCGATGGCTATGCCATGTCCGCCGACTATGCCGGGGCCGACGTGGTGCTCGTCAACACCTGCGGCTTTCTCGACAGCGCCAAGGAGGAGAGCCTCGAAGCCATCGGCGAGGCCATTGCCGAAAACGGCCGCGTGATCGTGACCGGCTGCATGGGCGACGAGGCCGAGC
The DNA here is from genome assembly GCA_040386475.1 of Pseudomonadota bacterium. Classification (GTDB taxonomy): domain Bacteria; phylum Pseudomonadota; class Alphaproteobacteria; order Sphingomonadales; family Sphingomonadaceae; genus Alteraurantiacibacter. The sequence goes on from JAZKFK010000466.1 coordinate 4,377, forward strand.
TGATCCGCGCCCGCTTCCCGCAAGTCCTTGCCATCACCGGCGCGCACCAGTACGAAGCCGTGGTCGATGCCGTGCGCGAGGCCGCGCCCGCATCGCAAGGCCCGTTCGTGGACCTGGTGCCGCAGCCCGACTGGGGCGACGGCGTGAAGCTGACCCCGCGCCACTACAGCTACCTCAAGATCTCCGAGGGCTGCAACCACGCCTGCTCGTTCTGCATCATCCCCAGCTTGCGCGGCAAGCTGGCCAGCCGCCGCATCGACGCCGTGCTGCGCGAGGCCAAGAAGCTGGTCGCCGCCGGGACCAAGGAGCTGCTGGTGATCAGCCAGGATACCAGCGCCTATGGCGTCGATACCAGGCACGAGGAGCGCAACTGGCGGGGCAATCCTGTCCGCGCGCACATGACCGACCTTGCACGCGAACTGGGCCACTTGCGCACTCCCGCAGGCGAGACGCCGTGGGTGCGCCTGCACTATGTCTACCCCTATCCGCACGTGGACCAGGTGATCCCGTTGATGGCCGAAGGGCTGCTGACGCCTTACCTCGACATCCCGTTCCAGCATGCCAGCCCATCGGTGCTGAAGCGCATGAAGCGCCCCGCGAACGAGGCTAAGGTGCTCGAACGGCTGAAGTCGTGGCGCGCGATCTGCCCTGACATCGCGGTACGCTCAAGCTTCGTGGTCGGCTTTCCGGGAGAGACCGAAGCCGACTTCCGGTACCTGCTCGACTGGCTGGAGGAAGCCCAGCTGGACCGCGTAGGCGCCTTCCGGTTCGAGCCTGTCGCCGGCGCCCACGCCAACGCGCTGCCCGATCAGGTGGCCGAAGAGGTCAAGGAAGAGCGCTATGCCCGGATCATGGAAGTGACCGAGCGGATCAGCGCCGCCAAGCTGGCCGCCAAGGTGGGCCGCACGATCCGCGTGATCGTGGACGAAGTGGGCGAGCCGGACGAGGACGGCGACATCGGCGCCACAGCCCGCAGCCAGGCCGACGCTCCCGAGATCGACGGCGCGGTGTACCTGCGCAACGTGCCCGCCACCTTGCAGCCCGGCGACTTCGCCGACGCGACCATCGAGGATTCCGACGCTCACGACCTGTTTGGCGTTCTCGCCGGTTAGGGGCTGGAACGCGGAACGGCCTGTTGGCGGACCGTGACGTTGCGACCAACCATCTGCAATTGAACGGTTTTTATCAACTCGCGAATGCGGAACGTGTGACCTTCCGTGAACCACCTGTGCCACGCGCACGACGGTGATGAATGCAGACAATGGGAAAAAGCCCGCATCACCGGGCGCGGCGATGCATGCGGCAGGCTGGCGCACGGCCCAGGGTGTAGGAAAGCGCTTTGCCCACCCTGCCCTGCCGCCTTAAGATGCGCCCATGCCCCACCACGCCGCCCAGCTTACGTTTGCCACCGCGCCCCGCTCGCTGACCGAAATCACGGACGAGGTCACGCACTGGCTCGGCTCCACCGGCATCACTACCGGCCTTGTCACCGTGTTCTGCCGCCATACCAGCGCCAGCCTGCTGATCACCGAAAACGCCAGCTCCGCCGTGTGGCGTGACCTGCTCGGCTGGCTGGACCGGCAGGCCCCCGAGGGGCCGCTTTACGAGCATGACGACGAGGGGCGCGATGACATGCCCGCGCACCTGAAAGCCGTGCTGACCGGCGTCTCGGTGCAGGTTCCGGTGATCGGCGGGCGATTGATGCTTGGCACCTGGCAGGGGATTTTCCTTGCCGAACACCGCGCCACGCCCCATCGGCGGCACGTGGTGTGTCATTGTTCGGGCGACTGATGCCATCAACGGGAAACAAATCCGCGCCACCGTTGTTTGCTGCCCCATGACCCAGGACATGACCGACAACTTCCCTCCCGCCAGCACCGCCCCGCAAGGCGATGGTTCCGCAAACGGCGATAGCCGCGCCGCAGACTCTCGCCCTACTGTGGCGCTGACCGTGGAAATCGGCTTCACCATGCCGCAGCAGGGGGATGTGCTGCTGCAATTCGAAGCGGCGCAGATCCCCGAGCAGGAAGTGCTCAGTTCGGGCCTGTGGCTGACCCCGGTGGAACACTTTGCCCGCGTGCCCGCGCATGATGCCATCGGTGACCGTATCTGGCTGCGCGCCGAAGGGCCGTTCAGCCTCACCTATCGCGCCGAAGTGGCGGTGCAGCGGGTGCTGGCCGATGTCGGCACGCTGGATGCCCTCGCCCCGCATGAATTGCCGGGGGAAGCGGTGCAATACCTGCTCGATTCGCGGTATTGCCTGGCCACCAAGATGCAGACCACGGTGTTGGACGAATTCGGCAACCTGAAGGGCGGCGCCAAGGTGATCGCCATGCGTGACTGGATCGCCAACCACCTGACCTATGAGGGTGGCCATTCCACGCCCGATACCACCGCGATCGATACTTATGTGAAGCGTCGCGGGGTGTGCCGCGATTATGCCCACCTGCTGGTGACGATGGCGCGAGCGTCCGCGATTCCGGCGCGCTTCGTCAGCTGCTTTTCACCCGGGGTGAACCCGCCTGATTTCCACGCCGTGGCCGAGGTGTTCCTGGCCGATCCCGCCATTCCCGGCGGCGGGGCGTGGCACATGGTCGATGCCACCGGCATGATCGATCCGGCCAATACGGTGAAAATCGGCGTGGGCCGCGATGCATCGGACGTCAGCTTCCTGACCTCGTTCGATCCCTGCTGGTTCAATTTCCAGAGCGTGCAGGTCTCCACTACCCGCTGATTCTTCCTGCTATCGTGGCCAGGCCATAGGCAGGCCATTGGCAAGTTGTTATGGTAGCGCTATCATAAATGTCTGGCTGCAAGGGGTCATGCCCTATTGCGGTGCAGCATGAACGGTGGGTAGAACGGGGGAAACAGCCATGCGCGAGGCTAGAATATGACCACCACGGCACAAACGCTGCTGTTGTTCGGGGCAACGGGCGATTTGTCGCGTCGGATGCTGTTGCCCAGCCTGGCCGCGCTGCATGCAGAAAAGCTGGTGCCGGAAAACCTGCGCATCGTCGGCACTGCCCGTTCGGAGATGAACGACGCCGAGTTCCGCAATTTCGCACGTGAGGCGCTGGAGAAGTTCCTGCCCGCCGAACGGCGCGGCGGCATGGCCGATTTCCTCAACAAGCTGCATTACCAGCAACTGGACGTGACCGATCCCAAGGGCTTCACCAGGCTGGCCAAGAAGGTGAGCGCTGGGCCGGACGGCGGCAAGGACCTGGCGATCTTCCTCAGCACCGCGCCGCAGCTGTTCAAAGCCACGATCGAGGGTCTGGCTGCTGCGGGCCTGGCGGGAGAAGGCGCGCGCATCAGCCTGGAAAAGCCGCTCGGCACCGATCTGGCCAGTTCTGCCGCGATCAACGATGCCGTGGCCATCGCCTTTCCCGAAAACCGCATTTTCCGCATCGATCATTACCTGGGCAAGGAAACGGTGCAGAACCTGCTGGCGCTGCGCTTTGCCAACCTGATGTTCGAGCCGCTGTGGCGCAGCCAGTATATCGATCACGTGCAGATCACCGTGGCCGAGACCGTGGGGCTGGAAAGCCGGGTGGATTTCTACGACGGCGCGGGCGCCTTGCGTGACATGGTGCAGAACCACATGCTCCAGCTGCTCGCGCTGGTGGCGATGGAGCCGCCGGGCAAGTTCGACGCCAATTCGGTGCGCGATGAAAAGGTCAAAGTGCTGCGCGCCTTGCGGCTGGTGAACGCGGACGAAGTGGTCACCGGCCAGTATCGCGGCGGCGCCAGCACCGGCCAAATCGTGCCCGGCTATGACGAGGAATTGGGGCGCGACAGCGACACCGAAACCTTCGTGGCGCTGAAGGCCCACGTCGACAACTGGCGCTGGCGCGGGGTGCCGTTCTACCTGCGCACCGGCAAGCGGCTGACCCGCCGGACAACCGAGATCCTGGTCCAGTTCAAGCCGGTGCCGCACTCGATCTTCCCCGGCGCGCGGATGAAGCCCAACCAGCTGGTGATCGGCATCCAGCCGGAGGAGAACATCAGCTTCACCCTGATGGCCAAGGTGCCCGGCATCAACCAGGATGGCATGGTGCTGCGCCCGGTGCCGCTGAACATCGCCATGGCCGATGCGTTCTCCGGCAAGGTCAAGCGCATCGCTTATGAACGCCTGCTGCTGGACCTGATCGAAGGCGACCAGACGCTGTTTGTGCGGCGTGACGAAGTGGAGGCGCAATGGCACTGGATCGATGCGATCCGCGCCACCTGGGCGGCCAGCGGACTGGTGCCCAAGCCATACTCGGCCGGATCTTGGGGCCCCAGCGCGGCCATCGCCCTGGCCGAACGTGACGGAGTAAGCTGGCATGAGTAACCTGCATCCCGCTATCCAGCGCGTGACCGACCGCGTGATCGAACGCAGCAAGGACAGCCGCGCCGCCTATCTCGGCCTGATGGCCGACGAGGCCGAGCGGCACCGCGATCGCAATGCCGCCATGCCCTGCTCCAACCTGGCGCACGGCTTTGCCGCGGCGGGCGAGGACAAGGCCAGCATCTCCGCGCGCAAGGGCCCCAACATCGGCATCATCAGCGCGTACAATGACAGTATTTCGGCCCACCAGCCCTATGGCGCCTATCCGCCGCGCCTGAAGGTCTATGCCCGCGAAGTGGGCGCCACCGCGCAAGTGGGCGGCTCCACCCCCGCGATGTGCGACGGGGTAACCCAGGGCGCGGACGGCATGGAGATGTCGCTGTTCAGCCGCGATGTGATCGCGCTGTCCACCACGGTCGGCTTGTCACACTTGATGTATGACGCGGTGGCCCTGCTGGGCATTTGCGACAAGATCGTGCCCGGCCTGCTGATCGGCAGCTTGCGGTTCGGCTGGCTGCCGGCGATGTTCGTGCCCAGCGGGCCAATGCCCAGCGGCATTCCCAACAAGGAAAAGCAGGCCGTGCGCCAGCTTTATGCCGAGGGGAAAGTGGGCCGCGCCGAACTGCTGGAGAGCGAGGCGAAGAGCTATCACTCGGCGGGCACCTGCACCTTCTATGGCACGGCCAATTCCAACCAGATGATGATGGAGCTGATGGGCCTGCACATGCCCGGCGCGGCCTTTGTGCAACCCGGCACTCCGCTGCGGCAGGAGCTGGACCGATCGGCCATGCACCGGCTGGCGGCGATCAGCCGCGAGGGTAACGATTACCGCCCGCTGCACGCCTGCGTGGATGAAAAGGCGATCATCAACGCCGCCGTGGGCCTGCTGGCTACCGGGGGATCTACCAACCATGCGATCCACATCCCGGCGATGGCGCGCGCCGCCGGGATCCGGTTCGACTGGACCGATCTTGATGAATTGAGCGCCGCCGTGCCGCTGCTGGCGCGCGTCTATCCCAACGGCTCGGGCGATGTGAACCATTTCCACGCCGCGGGCGGCATCGGTTATGTGATCGGCGAACTGCTGAAAGCGGGCCTCGCCCATGCCGACGTGCTGACCGTGGCCGGGCAGGACGGCCTCAACGACTATGCGCGAGAGCCGTGGCTGGATGGTGATGCCCTTGCCTGGCGCGAAGTTGGCACCAGCGGCGATCCCGAGATGCTGCGCCCGGCAAGCGATCCGTTCATGCCCGACGGCGGGATGCGCCTTGTCACCGGCAACCTGGGCCGCGCCTGTTTCAAGACCAGCGCCGTGGCGCCCGATCGCTGGACCATCGAGGCACCGGCAAAGGTGTTCGCCGACCAGCACGAAGTGGAGGCCGCCTTCCGCGCGGGCGAACTGGAGCGCGATGTGGTGGTGGTGGTCCGCTTCCAGGGCCCGCGCGCCAACGGCATGCCCGAACTGCACGCACTGACCCCGCTGCTGGGCGTGTTGCAGGATCGCGGTTACCGCGTGGCGCTGGTGACAGACGGACGCATGTCGGGCGCATCGGGCAAGGTGCCTGCCGCGATCCACGTCAGTCCCGAGGCGCTGGGCGGAGGGCCGCTGGCCTTCCTGCAGGATGGCGACATGGTGCGCTTGTGCGGGCAAACCGGCACGCTTTCCACCAGTGCGGACTTCGCGGGCCGCAACCCGGCGATGGCCCCGCCCGCCGCGCGAGGCACCGGGCGCGAGCTGTTCGCCATGTTCCGCCTGGCCGCCGACGAGGCCGAAAAGGGCGGCAGCGCCATGCTGGCCGAGGCAGGCCTGTAATGGGCGTCGTGGAAATCCAGTCGCGCGACGACGCGGACCCTAGCGGCGTCACCAGGCTCGTCACGGTCGACATCGGCGGCACCCACGCACGGTTCGCGCTGGCCGAGATCGCCGCCGATGGCACGATCACCCTTGGCGAGCCGGTGACCCTGCACACGCATGATCATGCCAGCTTCCAGACCGCGTGGGAGCATCATCGCCACCAGCAGGGCGGCACCCTGCCCGACAAGGTGGCCATCGCCGTGGCCGGGCCGGTTACGGGTGACGTGATCCGCTTCACCAACAACCCGTGGATCATCCGCCCGGCACTGATCAAAGCGAAGCTGGGCGTCACCGCTTACACGCTAGTCAATGATTTCGAGGCCGTGGCCCATGCCGTGGCGCGCGCGCCGGATGACCAGTTCCTCCATCTGGCCGGGCCGGACGTACCGCTGCCCGCCGCCGGCGTGCTCAGCGTGCTTGGCCCCGGCACCGGGTTGGGCGTGGCCTGGCTGCTGCGGGACGGCAAAGGCTTCGTCCACGTGCAGGCGACCGAAGGCGGCCACGTCGATTTCGCCCCGCTCGACCATGTGGAAGACGAGATCCTCGCCCGCTTGCGCAAGAGCCATACGCGCGTTTCAGTGGAACGGGTGGTGGCCGGGCCAGCCATCTCGGACATCTACCACACGCTCGCCGCGCTGGAAGGCAAGGCCGTGCACGAGCTGGACGACGTGACCATCTGGACTGCCGCGCAAAGTGGCACCGACAGCCTGGCTGCCGCCGCGATGGACCGTTTCTGCCTGTCGCTGGGCGCGGTGGCGGGCGATACCGCACTGGCGCAGGGCGCAAATGGCGTGGTGATCGCGGGCGGGCTTGGTTATCGCCTGCGCGCTCACCTGCCCAAGTCCGGCTTTGCTGAACGGTTCAGCGCCAAGGGCCGGTTCCACCACCTGATGGCGCAAATCCCGGTCAAGCTGATCACCCATCCCCAACCCGGCCTGTTCGGTGCAGCGGCGGCCTTTGCAGCGGAGCATGTCTCGTGAATCCCATCGAAAAGATCATGCGCACCGCCCCGGTCATTCCGGTGCTGGTGGTGGACGATGCGGGCGAGGCGCGCGAGCTGGCCGAAGCACTGGTCGACGGGGGGCTGAAAGTCCTCGAAGTCACGCTGCGCACGGCCGACGCGCTCAACGTGATGCGGCGGATGAACCTGGTGCGCGGGGCGATCGTCGGCGCGGGCACCGTCACCAACAAGGCGCAGCTGGATGAAGCGATGGCGGCAGGGGCCGAGTTCATCGTCTCACCCGGTCTTACCGAACCGCTGGCCCAGGCCGCTGCAAAAGCCGGTGTGCCGTTCCTGCCCGGCGTGGCCACGGCGGGTGACATCATGCGCGGGATGGACCTTGGGCTGGAACACTTCAAGTTCTTCCCCGCCACGGCGGCAGGCGGCATTCCCGCATTGAAGGCGCTGGCCGCGCCGTTCTTCGCCGCGAAATTCTGCCCCACCGGCGGGATCACCGCCGCCACCGCGCCGGATTGGCTGGCCGTGCCGAGTGTGTTGTGCGTGGGCGGATCGTGGGTAGTGCCAGCGGGCGCTCCGCTGGATGAGGTCAACCGGCTTGCGCGGGAAGCGACGGCACTGGGCCAATCTGGCGCAAGCGGGAGTGTTGCCCTGTGAAGTCGCTGGCAGAGTTGACCCAGCGCCTGGCTGAGCTGCACCGCCGCACTTCCGAAACCCCACTGTTCAACCCGGTGTTCCAGCTAAGCCTGGACTTGTCGCGCCTGCTGGAAAGCGGGGCGATGTCGCTGGACGAATGCTCCGCGCTGATCGCCGAGATCGAGTGCGAGGCGCTGGACGCCCGCGCCCAGCGGTTGCGGCGGATGGCTGCGCCGGTGGAAGTAGCGGCTAATGCGACGGCGCTGCAGGCGTGCTTTGGCAAAAACAATTCGGGCAGCGATGCGGGCGGCGATTTCGAGGCTTTCGCCAGCCAGTGGGAGCATCCGCTGCTCCACGCAGTATTCACCGCGCACCCCACTTTCCTGCTCAGTCCGGCACAAACCGCTGCCGTGGCGCAAGCTGCCAGTACTGGCGGCGCAATTGACACCGCCTGCCTGACCGCCCCGCGCACCGAGGTGACGCTGGGATACGAACATGGTGAGGCGATGCGCGCCATTACCCACGCCGCCGAGGCGCGCGATACCATCGTCGGCGCGCTGCTCGATCATGCGCGGCAGCAATGGCCGGACCGGTGGACGCAGCTGAACCCGCTGCCATTCCGCTTCGCCAGCTGGGTAGGCTATGACATGGACGGGCGGACGGACATTGGCTGGTCCAGCTCGATCGGGTTCCGGCTGTCCGAGAAGGCCCAGCGCCTGGCGCTCTATTGCCGCCAGCTGACCGTGATTGATGCCGATCATCCCTTGCTGGGAGAGATGTGCCCGGCGGCCGATTATGCGCTGGACCGGGCCAGGGATTTCAAAGGCGACCTCAGCAATCCCGCCGCGCTGTCCGTTGCCGCCAACCGCCTGACTGCGGGCGATCCGCGCAAGGTGCTTAGCCTCAAGCGCTATATCGCCGCGCTGGAGGATGAGGCGCGCACCTCCGCCGATCCCGCGCGGGCCGTGGCGCTGAAGACGCTGGCCGCTGCCATGCGCGCCGATGGTCTGGGCATGGGGTGGATCCACTTCCGGGTAAACGCCAAGCAGCTGCACAACGCGATCCGCCGCAAGCTGGATCCGGGCGGCATGCTCGACTTGTCCAGCAAGGGCGCCATCGTCCACATCCGCCGGGCGATCGAGGAAGTCACCCCGCACCGCTCCAATTTTGCGGCGCTGGCCATCGAGAGCAGCACGGCGATACGCCAGTTCCTGGCCATGGCGCAGATCCTGGCCCATGTGGACGAGGACGCGCCGATCCGCATGCTGATCGCCGAATGCGAGGAACCGGCCACCATCCTGGCCGCGCTGTACTTCGCCAAGCTGTTCGGGATCGATGACAAGGTAGACGTCTCGCCACTGTTCGAGACCGAGACCGCGCTGGAACACGGCGGCCGCTTCCTTGATGCACTGCTGGCCGAGGATACCTATCGCGCTTACGCCCGCCATCGCGGCCGGGTGGCGATCCAGACCGGCTTTTCGGACGCGGGGAGATTTGTGGGCCAGTTGCCCGCCAGCCTGGCGATCGAACGTCTGCAGGGCCGGCTGGCGCAGGCGATGGCGGAAAACGACCTGGCCGATGTCGGCGCACTGGTGTTTGACACCCACGGCGAGAGCATGGGCCGCGGCGCGCATCCGTCCAGCATGGCCGACCGGCTGAGCTGGCCGCTCAGCCACTGGGCGCGCCGTCGCTTTGCCCGCGCGGACATCCGGCTGGAGCCAGAGGTCAGCTTCCAGGGCGGCGACGGCTACCTGTGGTTCGCCACCAGGGAACTGGCGCTGGCTACCCTCACCCGCATGGTCGAACTGCGTCCGGGCGAGACCAATCCCGATGCGCCCAAGGACCCGTTCTACCAGCGCACCGACCTGTCGCTCGATTTCTACCGCGCCATCCGCGACTACCAGCACGAGCATCTGGAAAGCCGCACTTATGCGCGCGCGGTCACCTCGTTCGGGCTGGGCCTGCTCAATGCCACCGGCAGCCGCGTCTCGCGCCGGCAAAGCGACATTTCCGCCGACCGCGAGATGAGCCTGCGGCAGATCCGCGCCATCCCGCACAACGCCGTGCTGCAGCAGCTGGGCTATCCTGTGAACGTAATCGCCGGGGTGGGCCACGCGGCGGAAGGCAATTACGAGGAGATGGCGCAGCTGTTGAAAGACAGCGCGCGCGGCCAGCAGCTGGTGCGGCTGGTGCGCAGCGCCAATGCGCTGGCATCCGTCAAGACCGTGGCCGCTTATGGCGAGCTGTTCAATTCCGCCTATTGGGCCAGCCGGACTTATCGCGGCACCGAGAACAACCTGGCCACGGCGTGCGAGAACCTCGCCGAATACCTGGTGAAGGATGACCGCGTGGGCGTGTTCCGCCGCCTGGCCAGCCGCTTGCGGGTGGATGCGCTGAAGCTGCACCGCCTGTTCTCGCTGTTGCCGCCAGATCCCGAGGAGTCTGCCGACCGCGAGGACACGCGCCGCACCATCGGTGTGCTGCAAGGTCTGCGGCTGGCGCTGTTCCAGTACATGATGATCCGCGCGGTCAGCGTGCCGGTGTTCAGCCGCGCCAACGACGTTTCGCGCGATGACGTGCTGGAGATGGTCTTCACCCTGCGGATTGACGAAGCGCTGGCGCAATTGCGCCGCGCCTATCCCACCAGCTTCCCCAAGATCACCGACTTCAACCTGAAGGAGCCGACCGATTACCCGGAAGGCGAAGATCACGGCTACGCCGCGATCCGCGAGCAGTTCATCGATCCGATCGAGGCGGCGCAGGGGCTGAACCTGCGCATCACCACGGCCATCGCCAACCTGTTCGGCGCGCATGGCTAGGGCTAACCGCCCGCCCGGCCCGCGTCCCTTTTCGGGACCGGGCTGGTGGATACACTGGATTTTCACTCCCGCCTGCGCATAGGTGCCCGCATGAACGCAGGCGTGAAATGGATCGGTGGGGCAACGCTGGCGGTGCTGGCAGG
>JAZKFK010000467.1:0-1610 GCA_040386475.1 Pseudomonadota bacterium
AGACTGTTGTGAATGTCCTGGTCGCCTTGCAGGATGACCCAGTCGTCCATTTCCAGCGGGGCGAACTCCCAACCGCCATGTGAGATGATATGCTCCTCGAAGATCCCCCCGATCAGATTGCCGGTCGAGAGTGGGCGGAGCGCCCGGAACCGGTCGCGGATAAACTGTGGATCATCGCACAGCGCCTCGTCCACCGGGCTGCCCTTGACGATGGTGCGGGTCAGTTGCTCCACCCGCTGCAAGGTGAACTGGGCGCAGATCATGCGGAAGAAGAAGTCGATCAGCCTGGGCCGCCGCATATAGGCTTCCTTCACCGTACCGACGATGCCCACCCGCCGGCCGCCCGGCGCCGCCTGCGGGGTGGGGGACACCAGCACCACCGGCCCAACGCGATCTGGCGCGCGGCTTTTCAGCACATGGACAAACTGGGCGCCGCACTTGGCAATGATCGGGATGGTCTGGATGCGACACTGGTCGAGCACTTGGAGGGCATCATCGACTGCCTGGCTGAACGGGTCTTCGCGGGTTGAACGGCCCAGCTGGGACGAACCGAAACCCGGACGATCAATCGCGATAGGCCGAAAGCCCCGCCGCTGCAGTTCTCCCAGCAGGTGGCGGCACACCGCGCGGCACGACCAGTTGGAATGCACCACCAGCACCGGCTTGCCCGATGCCGGGCCATAGTCGCTCCAGCCGATCGTCTCCATCGAATTGGGTCGCAGGGTAAAGCGCGACGGCTCGATCGCCGCATCGAGGAAGCCGGGCGCGCCGTCGATTGAGCGGGCAAACAGGCGCAATGCCTGCACCTCCACAATCAGCCGCGCCAATTCGGCCGCGCTCTGCACGCCGAAATTGGCGAACATCTGCTCCATTTCCTTCTTCACCACCGAAGGGCTGATGCCGATGGCAGAGGCTACCTCGTCGCGCGCCAGCCCGCTGGAAATCAGCAAAGCCACTTGTGCCTGGCGCGGCGTGATCCGCAGCATGTCGGTCAGAAGTTTCGCCCCGTCGAAATCACCCGGCAGCACGCCAAATGCCGCCGAGACGACTGCCCGCACCACGGCAGGGGTATTGGGCAGCGACAGGTGCCGGGCCGTGGCCGCCATGGTTTCGCGCGCGGTGGCGTAAGATATGCCCAGCGCCTTGGCGGCATCACGTACGCTGCCTGTACGCACAACCGAGGCCACGACACGTCGCTTCAGGTCGCTAAGGCCGAAGGATGAAGCAGCCGCCTCAATCGGCTCGATCCCGCCCCCTGCCACCAGCACGATCCGGCAGCCCAGGCGATCGCCCACGGTTTCACGCAAGCTGGCGGGCAGGTTCCACCGCTCGGTCTCGCCAAACGGCGCCCACAAGGCGAAGATCAGGCGTTCTGATGCTGTGGGCAGGCAGATCAGCCGACCGTCCCCGCTGCGGACATCGGCCTCGGCCATCATTGCCGCGAAGCTTGGATAGCGTGGCACCCAATCCGGCTCGTCAAGCGCGATGGCATTACCCTGCCCATCGAACAGCAGAAAGCCCAGGAACCCGCGATAAGGGATTGTAGCCTGTGCCAGGTGGCGGCCATCCTCCTCGGACATGATGGCGTGCTCGAACGCGCCAGCATCGTC
>JAZKFK010000468.1:0-2932 GCA_040386475.1 Pseudomonadota bacterium
GCGCCAAAGTTGAACCCGGTGCCCCAGCGTTTCACCACGTGCCCGGCCTCTTCCAACCGCTGGGCCATATAGCGCATGCGGACGGGATGCGTGCCAAAGCCGGGCATCAGGATCACCACGCGCGGATGCGTCGCCTTGGGCAAGTGCAGCGGCGGGCGCATGCGGCGCAGCGCCGGTTCCAGCACCGACAGCGATTCGGCCAGGAACAGCTGCTGCTTGGGGCGCGAAGCATGCTCGGGCGGCTGGGCGCCAAACAGGTTGACCCGGCGCTGCACAGCTTCGGACAACAGCCCGAAGTTGGCGGACGCGGCTGCCAGAGCGGCAGAAGCAGCTTTGGCCTTCGCACCGGCATGTTTCACTTCTACGACGTTCATGCCGCTATCGTAACAAAACTGCCTTGTTCTGGCATGAACGAAATGCAGGGGTCATATTTCCGCCCCGATCAGCCACCGGCAATCGGAGACGGCCCCGGCGCTGGCACAGTGCATTCGCCAACCCGCTCGCTGGTGATTGCCATCGCAATGGTCTGTTCGCCGCCGGGAATGGCCGGCCCTTGCTGGACGATGCGCAAGTCCATTGCGCTGGAGGTTGTAGTCGCCGTGCCCCTCAGCGCCATCCGGCTGGTCATCTCACCTGGGCCGGTGCAAGCGACGGAGGCTTCCATTTCCCCGCTCTCGGCAGAAAACCGCTCGATCCGGCAAGTGCCTTCGTTCAGGCCCTCCACCAGCGCCAGCCAGCCTTCCTCTGCCTCGGCAGCGCTCAGGCAATGCTCGGCCACCGATGGCGCCATGCCGTCCAGCCGCGCACGCATGGCCGTCGCCTCCTGCGGACTGGCCAGCGGCAGGTCATAATCGGTCAGCCGCGTGGTGCTGCGATACAGGCCCGGCTGCGGCGCGGGCAGGCTTTGCGCGCTGGCGAGGATTTCGTCCTCGTTCGGAGGCTCGGGTGTGCAGGCCGCCAACGCACTTGCGAGCGCGGCCAGCACAGTCAGCTGATGACCCGGCGTTACGCGCACTCCCCGATCCGTTCGGAAACCATGTGCATGCGGATGGTCGCTTCGCCCGCTTGCGGGATCTGCGTCTTGAACGATGTTTCCACGTCCGTGCCGGTTTCGCTCATCGTGCCGGTCATCGTCACTTCGCCCGACATGCCCTGCCCGGTGGGACACGACAGCGCGGCATCGAACCGCCCGCCGGTCATGTCGAAGCGGCTGACGGTGCAATTGCTCTCCGCCATGTTCTTCAGCATGTCCTCGCGGCTGGTGTTGGCCTGTTCGGGCGTCAGGCACGATTCGGTGGCTTCGATGGCGCCTTCGGCAAAAGCGCCGCGCATCATTTCGGCCATTTCCGGCGGCGCGCCGGGGACGTCGAAGGCGACGAGTTCGGCCGTGGTGCGGTATTTGCCGGGTTGCGGCATGGGGCCATCGGCCATCGCATCGGCCATATCGGCAGCGGCGTCCGCATCCGGGGTCGCGGCCTCGTCCTCGGTGCTGCTGCCGCATGCTGCCACAGTAAAGGCCGCACACAGCGGCAGGATCAGGCGATAGCGCATTTGTCGATTCCCCAAGTTGCCGGACCACGATCAGCCCGCTTCCCATAACATCAGGTTACCAAGCCCCCCACCGGATGCCAATGTGATTGCGTTGGGGCGATTGCGTTGGGGCGATTGCGTTGCGCCGCCACAGTCTCCATATGTTCCACCATGGCCGAACTCGTGATCCGACGCGGACTGGAAGAACCCGACACTTCCGGCTCCTTCACTCCGCACAAACCCCTGCGCCCGGACAAGAGCATGGGCGGCCGCCCGTTCAAGCTGGTGTCCGAATATGAGCCTGCGGGCGACCAGCCCACCGCGATTGCCGAACTGGTGGCCGGCACGTTGGCCGGCGAGAAGACGCAGGTACTGCTGGGCGTCACCGGCAGCGGCAAGACCTTCACCATGGCCAAGGTGATCGAGGAACTTCAGCGCCCCGCCCTGATCCTGGCCCCCAACAAGATCCTGGCCGCGCAGTTATACGGCGAATTCAAGAGCTTCTTTCCGGAAAACGCGGTCGAGTATTTCGTCAGCTACTACGACTACTACCAGCCCGAGGCCTATGTCCCCCGGTCGGACACCTACATCGAGAAGGAATCGAGCGTTAACGAGGCGATCGACCGGATGCGCCACTCGGCCACCCGCTCGCTTCTGGAACGCGACGATGTGCTGATCGTCGCTTCGGTTTCGTGCCTCTACGGCATCGGCTCGGTCGAGACCTATTCGGCGATGATCTTCGACCTCAAGAAGGGTGACACGCACGACCAGCGCGAGATCATCCGCAAGCTCGTCGCCCTGCAATACAAGCGCAACGATGCCGCCTTTGCGCGCGGCATGTTCCGCGTGCGTGGTGACAACCTGGAGATCTTCCCCAGCCACTATGAAGACATGGCCTGGCGCATCAGCTTCTTCGGGGATGAGATCGAGGAAATCAGCGAGTTCGACCCGCTGACCGGAACCAAGGGTGCTGCCCTCGACAAGGTGCGCGTTTATGCCAACAGCCACTATGTCACCCCCGGCCCGACGATGAAGCAGGCGGCGGAAGCGATCCGCTTCGAGTTGACCGAACGGCTGAAGGAACTGCACGCCGAGGGCCGCCTGCTGGAAGCCCAGCGGCTGGAACAGCGCACCCAGTTTGACCTGGAGATGATCGCCGCCACCGGCAGCTGCAACGGCATCGAGAACTACAGCCGCTTCCTGACCGGGCGCCTGCCGGGCGAACCACCGCCCACGCTGTTTGAATACCTGCCAGAAAACGCGCTGCTGTTTGTCGATGAAAGCCACCAGACCGTGCCGCAGGTCGGCGCGATGGCCAAGGGCGATCACCGCCGCAAGCTGACGCTGGCCGAATACGGCTTCCGCCTGCCCAGCTGCATCGACAACCGCCCGCTGCGCTTCA
>JAZKFK010000469.1:0-1144 GCA_040386475.1 Pseudomonadota bacterium
GTCATCGCCACCACGGTCGCGGCGGCGGTGGCCAGCGTGAAGGTGGTCAGGCCGGTGCGGAACAGGCTGGCCAGCACGCCCATGTGTACGAACACGCCAAGCCCGCCCACGGTGCCGAACAGCGCGAAGCGGGTGGGAATGTATTTGCCCAGATAGCGCTCATACAGACCGGCCAGGAAATCCAGCACCACGGCATGGTCCAGCTTGCTTTCTCCGGAGAGGCGTTCGGCGAATTTCAGGGGGAATTCCTTTACGCGGAGTTGCGGTGTTGCCGTGGCAAGAATGTCCAGCATGATCTTGAAACCAATGCCGGAAAGATCCTGCGCCTGGTTGCGCAGCTGTTCGGTGCGCAGCAGGAAGAACCCGCTCATCGCGTCGGAAAGTTCGGTGCCGGTCAGGCGTCGGGCCAGCGCATTGGCCACGCGGCTGCCCTTCTCGCGGCCCTTGCTGGTCAGGCCATCGGCACTGCCGCCCACGGCAAAGCGGCTGGCATAGGCAAGGTCCGCCTCGCCAGATTTCACCGCCGCCAGCATGTGCCGCAGTAAGGCGGGATCGTGCTGGTGATCGGCGTCCATCACCGCCACGAAGGGCGCGGCGGTGGCGCACATGCCCTCGATCGCGGCAGAGGCCAGCCCCCGGCGGCCGATGCGCTGGATCACGCGGATGCGGCTGTCGGTCTGGCCGATGCGGCGCGCTTCGTCAGCCGTGCCATCGTGGCTGTTGTCGTCCACGAACACGGCTTCCCAGCCGCTGGGACCAAGCGCCTCTTCCAGCCGGGCGACCATCGGCGCGATATTGCCGCGCTCGTTCAGCGTAGGCAGCACCACCGCCAGTTCCAGCGGGGCGACGGCGATCGGATCTGCGACAGAAAATTGCGCTTGCGTCATGTCCATGGCCCGTGGCGATACATGGTTAATGCTAACAGTTGGTTGACGGTTTAAAGCCGGTCAACAACCGCATCGCCGATGGCTGCGGTGCCAAGGCTGCCGCCAAGGTCCGCGCCCTTGATGCCATCGGCCAGCGCGCGCGCCACGGCCGCTTCCACCCGCGCTGCCGCTTCCTCCAGCCCCAGCGAGTGGCGCAGCAGCATGGCAAGGCTGAGGATCATGGCCATCGGATTGGCCTTGCCCTGCCCGGCAATATC
>JAZKFK010000469.1:1244-4368 GCA_040386475.1 Pseudomonadota bacterium
ACTTCGATCACCACGTCGCGCCACAGCTGGCTGGTTTCCAGCACATTGGCCTTGTCCACGCTGCACAGCGTCTTCTTGCGGCCCTGCGCAGCGCGGAAGGCAACGTGGGCGATGCGGCGGACCTCGTCCTCGGCATAGGACATGAAATCATAGCCTTGGCGGCGGCCATCGGGCAGCGTGCGGATGGCCTTTTCGCCGAAATAGACGTCGCCGTTCAGTTCGCGCACGATCAGCAGGTCGATCTGCCGGGCCACTTCGGGGCGCAGGGCAGACAAGTCCTCAAGGCCGGCAAACATCGTCGCGGGGCGCAGGTTGGCAAACAGGGTGAGCGCCTGGCGCAGGCCCAGGATCGCCTGTTCGGGCCGCAAGTGCCGCTCAAGGTTGTCGCACGCCGGATCGCCCACCGCGCCAAACAGGATGGCATCGCTCGCCTGGCACAGCGCCAAGGTCTCCGGCGGCAGCGGGTGGCCATGCAGGCGATACGCGGTGCCGCCCACGTCGGCGTCGGCCGTCTCGATGCCCGTGAGATTGAGCGCGGCGAGCACCTTCTTGGCCTCTGCCATGATTTCCGGGCCAATGCCGTCCCCGGCCAGACATGCGATCTTCATTGTTCCATCCGCCCCAAAAGGTCGCGCAACCGCGCGCGCGCCGCCATAACGTCTGCGCGGCTCTCGGCAAGCAGGTAGTGGTCGATTTGCGGAGCCAGCGTGTCCATCAGCGCCAGCAGATCGGCCAGGTTGCCCTGCGGCAGCCCGCCCTCCCCGCCATAACCCAGTTCGCGCAGCAGCAGCGTTTCGTACCCCAACAGCGCGCCCAGCCACCCGCGTGCGGACGGGGCATGGCATACGGCATCCAGCAACCCGCCCAGCGCGGCATGGAGCGAGGGATAGGCTTGCCGTTCTGGCAGCACGCTGGCGGTGAGGGCGCAAGTCCAGCCGATAGCGGCGGCTGGCAGTGGTTCGCCGAGATATGGCCCGCGGCTGGTGACCAGTTCCACCTTGGCAAACGGCAGCTGGCTGTCCGAGCGGGCGCTGAGTTGCAGGTCCACCAGATTGCCGGGGATCAGCACCGGGCGCAAGGTGCGGCCTCGCCCGCCTGCGACATAGCCCGCGACCAGCCCGTATTCTGCGGTGAGCAGCCGGGCGATCACGGCCGTCTCACCTTGCGGGCGAGCGCTGAGGAGAATGGCGGGCGCGCGTAACTGCATCAGCGAGCTTTGGGCGCGCCGAGGGCGTTAGCTGCCCGAGCGGGCTTCCAGCGCGGCCAGGCGGGCTTCCAGCGCCTCGACCTTTTCGCGTGCGGTGGCGGCCATCTGCTTCACCGCGTCAAATTCCTCGCGGGACACAAAGTCCATGCCGCCCATGGCATCCTTCATCCGTTCACGCGCAGCATCACGCGCTTCACGCGTCATGCCCGCCAGCGTGCCGGCGGCGGAGTTGGCCAGTTTGACGAAGTCGGCGATGATCGGGTTTTCGCTTTGCATGAGCGCTATGTGGTCCCGCCAAACGTGGAGATCAAGAGTCTTGGTGACCACCCCCCATCCGGGCGGTTGTCCTCGGTGCTATTCCCTCCACTCCGTTGCGGGGCACCTGCGGGCGGGCATTTGCCCTTGCGGGCCTGCGGCCCGTAGTTCCGTCTACAATTCCATCGTTTGCACCGCGTTGTTCGGATTGATCTCGCTGGCATCCGGGTTCAGCTGCAGGAACTGCCAGTTCAGCACGCTGGCGAACAGGATCCACGCCAGGTACGGCACCAGCAGCCATGCAGCGGCGCGGCGGACTTTCCAGAACAGCCAGATCGTCACGATCACCGCCACATCCAACGCCACCAGGATGCCCTGCGCCAGGGCAATGTCATGCACCGCAAAGAAGGTGGGTGACCAGGCCAGGTTCAAGGCCAGCTGGATCAGGAAGGCGACCACTGCATAGGGCCGCCAGCGCGCGCCCCAGGCGGAGCAGACCATCGCGAACGCCAACCCCATCATCACGTAAAGGATCGACCAAACGATGCCGAACAGAAATGGCGGCGGGAAGATGGCGGGTTTCGCCAGCGCCTCAAACCACGGGTTGTTGGCTGCGCTGCCCGCCACCTGGCCCGAAAGGAAGCCGAGCAGCAGCACCGTGGGCACCAGGAACAGCGACCAACGCAGCAGGCTGGCACGCAATTGCGCGGGGCTGGCTAGCCGGTTCATCAGCACTCCTCAACGGTTGCGGCGGGCCGGTTCAGCCACGCCAGAATCACGCGAAGAGGATACTGGCCCGCCGCAGCGTGCGGCGCAAGCGGGGCCAAATGCCCGTGATCGATCAATCTTCCGCCCGTTCCATTCCGCGACAAGCGGAAACGAGAAACTCCACGTTGCCTTCCGTCCCGGTGATCGGGCTGGGTACAAGCCCCTCGATGGTCCAGCCGCTGCCTTCCAGCCATGCGGTCACCTCGTCGCACACCCGTTGATGCAGCGCCGGATCGCGCACGATGCCGCCCTTGCCCACCTCGCCGCGCGCCACTTCGAACTGCGGCTTGATCAGCGCCACCAGGCGGCAGCGCGGTGCGGCCAGTTGCAGCGGCACTTCCAGCACCTTGGCCAGTGAAATGAACGAAGCATCGCACACCACCCAGTTGCACGGCCGGTCAATCTGCGTGGGGGTCAATTCGCGCGCGTTGGTCTGTTCCAGCACAGTGATGCGCGGATCGTTGCGCAGCCGCCAGTCGAGCTGGTTGGTGCCCACATCAACCGCGAACACGTGTTCGGCACCGTGATGCAGCAGCACTTGCGTGAACCCGCCGGTGGAGCTGCCGATGTCCATCGCCACCGCGCCCTTGGGATCCAGCCCGAAGGCCGTGATCGCGCCGTCCAGCTTCACGCCGCCGCGCCCCACCCACGGATGATCGCGGCCCTTCACCTCGATTTCCACGTCCGCCGCCACCTTGTGGCCCGGCTTGTCGATCCGCTGACCGCCCACGAACACCAGCCCCGCCATCAGCAAAGCCTGCGCCCGCGCCCGGCTCTCCGCCTCGCCCCGTTCGACGAGCAGCTGGTCGATCCGCTGCTTGGTGGTCTTGCCCTCGGCCATGCGAGCGGCGATAGGATGGCGGCGGATCGTGCGCCAGAGGCAATTGTGTGACC
>JAZKFK010000470.1:0-6568 GCA_040386475.1 Pseudomonadota bacterium
GGCGTCATCGGCAACCTCAACCGCCGCCTGCTGCAAACCGACAGCGCGTGGATGCGCGAGGAGCTGTCCCGCTTCCAAACCGCGCAGCCGTGCGAAACCTGCGGCGGCGCGCGCCTGAACGAGAAGGCGCGCTGCGTGAAGGTATCGGGCGCCGATATCTCAATCCCCGTGCGCCTGTCCGTGTCCGATGCGCTGGCCTTCTTCACCGATCTGCCCGCCAGCCTGACCGATACGCAGAACCAGATCGCCAAGGCCATCCTGAAGGAGATTGTCGAGCGGCTGGGGTTCCTCAACAACGTGGGCCTGGATTACCTCAACCTCGATCGCACCAGCGGCACGCTGTCCGGCGGCGAGAGCCAGCGCATCCGCCTGGCCAGCCAGATTGGCAGCGGCCTGTCGGGCGTGCTCTACGTGCTGGACGAGCCCAGCATCGGCCTGCACCAGCGCGATAACGATATGCTGCTGGCCACGCTGAAGCGCCTGCGTGACCTGGGCAACACGGTGATCGTGGTGGAGCATGACGAGGACGCCATCCGCGCGGCCGATCATGTGGTGGATCTTGGCCCCGGCGCGGGCGTCCACGGCGGCGAGGTGGTGGCCCAAGGCACGCTAAAGGACATCCTCAAGTCCAAGAAGTCGCTCACCGCCGCCTACCTCAACGGCACCCGGAAGATCGAGGTGCCGGCCAAGCGCCGCAAGGGCAACGGCAAGAAGATCGTGGTCCACGGCGCCAGCGCCAACAACCTGAAGAACGTGACCGCTTCCATCCCGCTGGGCACCTTCTGCTGCATCACCGGCGTATCGGGCAGCGGCAAGAGCTCGCTCACCATCGATACGCTGCAGGCCGGCGCCGCCCGCGCGCTCAACAACGCGCGCGTCATCGCCGGGCCGCATGAGAAGATCACCGGGCTGGAATACTGCGACAAGGTGATCGAGATCGACCAGTCACCCATCGGCCGCACCCCGCGCAGCAACCCGGCCACCTATACCGGCGCCTTCACCCAGATCCGGGACTGGTTCGCCGGCCTGCCCGAAAGCGCCGCGCGCGGCTACAAGCCGGGGCGCTTCAGCTTCAACGTCAAGGGCGGCCGGTGCGAGGTGTGCCAGGGCGATGGCCTGATCAAGATCGAGATGCACTTCCTGCCCGATGTCTACGTGCAGTGCGAGGAATGCCACGGCAAACGCTATAACCGCGAGACGCTGGAAGTGAAGTTCAAGGGCCACTCCATCGCCGACGTGCTGGACATGACGATCGAGGACGCGGAGGAGTTCTTCAAGGCCGTGCCCCCCATCCGCGATAAAATGCACATGCTGAATGAAGTGGGGCTGGGCTACGTCAAGGTGGGCCAGCAGGCCACCACGCTTTCAGGTGGTGAGGCGCAGCGCGTGAAACTGGCCAAGGAACTGGCCCGCCGCAGCACCGGGCAGACGCTGTATATCCTGGATGAGCCGACCACCGGCCTGCATTTCGAGGATGTCCGCAAGCTCCTCGAAGTGCTCCACCGGCTGGTGGACCAGGGCAATTCCGTGGTGGTGATCGAACACAACCTGGACGTGATCAAGACCGCGGACTGGATCATCGACTTGGGCCCGGAAGGCGGCGTGCGCGGCGGGGAGATCCTGGCGGCGGGCATTCCCGAAGACGTCGTCAAGGTATCCGGGAGCTACACCGGCCATTACCTCAAACCTCTCCTTGAGAAGTGACCGGGAACGGCCTGTCCTGAGCCTGTCGAAGGGCCGGAGGATGTGGTGAAGGTGGCGCGGAGCTATACGGGGCAGTATCTGGGGCTATCGTTGGGACCATAGTCCTAGAATAGCTTGCAAAATTACGGAGAGCGCCCGATATTTGTTCCATTACTTTGAATCGGGATTCAAGCCAAAGGTAGCCTTTTAATAATTTCAATTGCCGATCTAATTAATGCGCCGATGGGCGAATTTAAATTGAAATAGCTTAAAAGCCATGCTTCATTTGCTAACATCCATTGGGACAGTGCGTATGTCGTGCCCAATATCGAAGCACCTCCAGCAGTCAATTGGAGTCTTTTGTTCCATAAAAAGGCACCGGCAGATTTAACGAAGTTGAAGACAGAGGCATTTAAAAGATAAGAGTTCTCATCGTCATCTTTTGACATTAAAGATTCTAAGGTATGCAGCGCATCAAGATTTCGAACATTTAATTCTCGCCGAGATTTTGTGAAATTTATAATGCTTCGCAAAATTTTCGTTGCTGTGTCGTGCCGTTCCGACCGAGTTGATTCCAAATTATTGTCGATTTCCCGTAGGGCAGGATGCAGAGAAATAAGTAAATTGTGGGCGCGGATTAAATTCCGGAAAACTAACATAGAATTGTCACCGATTTCCGGTAAATCGGAATCGTACGGACGCGAAATTTGGGCGTCAAAAGATTTCCTTAAGGCGTCCCCTCGGAGAACTAACGGAATCGGACTTTTCCAAGTTGCGCCTTGAAAAACGTCTATATAGTTGCAGACAGTATTTCTCAAATGGGAGGCGCTATTAGTATTGCATATATCAAGCATCTGCTCAGCTATTCGTAACACTTCTTCAACCGCAGACTCATTTCTTACTGCAATATCAAGTTTATCATCGGGCCTCAAAACCTTTAAAGAATTTTCGTCGATTTCAAAATTTACACTGGATGAAATTTGAGGCATCGCGGCTTGATGATCGACCAACTTTTCAAGCTTTTCCAGCGCCTTTGCAGCAAATAACCCGTTAACGTCATCAATATCGTCAGTTCGCCAGAACGAAGAGTCTGCTATAAGTTCTTCCTCAATATCTCTCCACAAAAAACTTGGAATATTTGGGCTCGGAATAAATCGGAAACGATAATCATACCAGTCGGTCCAAACCCGCCAAGATTCGTTGGAGCTTAATAATAGACTTTTTGTTGTCTGCCACGCCATTAATATTGGCGAACCTTCCGTGATTGGCGGGGTTAAGGTTTTGCGATTATTTGGGTCGGTCAGAAAGGTAATATGGTTGTCTAAATCAGACCACATTTCTGTAACCGAATCAACGGGCAACCCTCTGTAAATTCTTGCTAGGTTGCTTGTCTTATCTTTTACAGATTGGATGCACCTTCGAAGATCTTCGAGATGCTCCGGGCGGCCTTTTGGGAGAAATGCATTTAGGAGAGATCTGTAGGCTACAATCTGATATTCCTGTTGCGCGTAACTGGAAAGTTTACTGTGTAACGCAACAATACGACCCATATTCTGCGCTTCAAAGTGAGAAAGCTGGCTTGAGGATATCAATAATGTTTTGAAAATATCCAAAAATAGCGGTTCGATTGCTCTGAAGTAGTTAACGGGTTGTCCACTGTAACGGACGCCAATCAGTCCGAGTGATCTGCCAGCTAAGCGGAAACATAATCTAGGAGTTACGTCAGAATCCGCTGACATGATGACTGGCCAATAGTCCGTTAAACTGGGCATGAAATAATCTCCTTGCCTTAGGTCTGGCACGCTATTCCGTGATGCGAAAGTAGAATTGGCCTCCCCCTTTCCTACACCCCCCAAAACATGCCTCGCTCCTTCCGGTAATTTCCAACCGAAAGGATAGTCCCCGATGCGAGCCTCCCCACACCGCGCCCAGCGCCACCCTGATACCATGCCGCTGGGCCATCCGCGGGCTCCGTATGGCGAGGCCGAGTTTGTCCGGGGCTGGCTCGGCCACATCGAGGCGGGCCGCATCGGAAATCCCACCCAAATGTCCCCGCAGGAGCTGGCCACGCAGCGCGCCAATGAGATGGCCGTGCTGGGTTATGCGCCTTCGTTTCCCGACCCGAAACCCGCTCCGCTGCCGCGCCGCTCTGGCTGGGGGCGCTGATCATGGGGGATATGGCGTTCGAGCTGGTGGATTATGAGGTGGTTTATAGGGGTTTGGGGGCGGGTGTGCCTGCGGGCGTTGTGGGTGGCGCGCCCACCCCTGACCCCTCCCGCGGGCGGGCGGGGGATTGGGTAGCGCAACCTGCTCCCCTCCCGCCTGCGGGAGGGGCTGGGGGTGGGTTTCTTGCGGCTGGGCCACTCCCGGCGGAAGCCGAGGCCACGCTGGCCCGCGATCCCATCCTGTCCCCGCACACCTTTGGCCCGCTGCCGTTGCTGGACCTGCCGTTGCAGGCGCTGTTCTGCGAACACCTGGCGCGTCATGGCAATGTGCGGCTGGCGTGCCGGGCGGCGCGGGTTTCTCCGCAGACGGCCTATCGCATGCGCCGTGCGAGTGCCACGTTCCGCCGCTTGTGGAATGCGGCGCTGGTGGTGGCGCGGGACCAGGTGGAGGACGTGCTGGCCGATCGCGCCATCAACGGCTGGGACGAGGCGGTGTTCTATCATGGCGAGGAGGTGGCCACGCGCCGCCGCTATGACAGCCGCCTGCTGCTGGCGCACCTGGGGCGGCTGGACAAGCTGGCCGAGCGCGAGGGCGCCGCGCCGATGGTGGCGCAGTTCGACCACGTGATAGAGGCGATGGCGCGGGGCGAGGAGCCGGTGCTGGCCGCAGCGGAGGCTCCGGTGGCTGAAGCTCCCGTGGAGCAGGTTGCGGATCTGGTCGGGGATGACGAAGCAAGCGAGGAAACGGGCGACGACAGGGGCGAGGGCGTCCCGCTGCTGGAGGCGCAATTGCAGTGGCTGGAAGCGCACCACGGCGCGCTGACCGAGGAGGAGGAGGCGTTTCACCTGCTGAACACTGTTCCAGGTGTTCCAGGTTGTGCGCTGCGCGCCTTCGGCTGGCGTGGGCGGGATGCGGCGAGTGCAGGTCCGGTGCGGCGGGACGAGCGCGCGGAAGGCGGCGTTACAGCAGCTCGATGCTGACGGCGGCGTGCCCGCTGCGGACCATGTCGATCTGCTCGGCAGCGGCCTGCGAGATGTCGATCACGCGGGCGCGGGCGAAGGGGCCACGGTCGTTGATGCGCACGATCACGCTCATCCCGTTGCGCTGGTTGGTCACGCGTACGCGGCTGCCGAAGGGCAGACTGCGGTGGGCGGCGGTCAGGTCGGCCGGGTCGAACGCCTCGCCACTGGCGGTGCGGTTGCCGGCCAGCTCGCGGCCATAGTAGCTGGCCATGCCGCCATCCAGCGGGGTTGCGGGTGTGGCTTCGGCGGTATCGAGCGCGGGGGCGACCTCGGTGATGTCCACCGCATGTGCCTCGGCAAACGGCTCGCTTGCGGCGGGGCCAAGGTCGGCGAAGGCGGCGGATACGGTGAGGTTGGGCACCTCGGCCCGGCCAACGCTGGCGGGGAGCGAGAGCGCGGCCAGAGCGGTCAGCCAGGTGGTCAACCGGGCGGCGGAACGGGTCCGCTGCAGCATGGGGGTAAGGCCCGTCATGGCCGCAGCCTCTACGCTGCAAGGCGTAAACAGGCCACTACCACAGGCTCGGCTGGCCGTGTTCAAGGCGCAGGTGACCGCATTGTGGTGCAAATGGGGCAGGGACTCGGGGCGATTCGGGCTTGCGGGAGGCCGGAACGGAAATGGGGCCGGCATTGCTGCCGACCCCACTCTCACCGGCGTGTGGACCCCTCCCGAAGGAGGCGTGCTTGACGCCTGGCGCATGGCCGCAGGCAGGCTGCGGCTCGCTCGCCCGGCGCTCGCGCCGGTGCCGGATGTGCCTGGTGGCCGGGTGTGATCGCGAGGACCTGTCCCTTGCCATTCGGCAACCCGCGACCGGGACCGTCTCTCCTGCCACCTCGAGCGGTAGCGCGTCTGCCAGAGGCTTGGCGCTGCCATCGGTGGCTGGACATCGGGGTGGTCCGGCCGTTCGCTTCGGGTGATGCCCAGTGGGATGCGCTGTCGTTCGTCGGGATCACACCTTGCGGATGCTTCCCTCTGTCCTACAGGCTTCGCATTGTGCTTCACCTTCGCGTCGTTCGCTTCAGGGGTTCTCCCGGCTTCCGGATCGGCAGGCGATCCCTGGTCTGGAGTGTTCCGCTCTTCCGCGTTCGATGTCTGGAGAATGCCGCTGTGTGCTGAGTCGGGCAAGCAGGCAGCGTCGCACTTATCCACTTTTCGCCCAATGGCCAGTGGACAAGCGTGGATAAGTCAACGGTTCGTCGCAAATCGGCGAACTCGAGGTCAATCGGCGATGAAAGCGTGGCCTTGGGGCGACAGAATTGGCCCGATCAGCGCCTTTGGTCGCGCTGGGCCAGCAGGCGCAGGCGGAGGGCGTTGAGCTTGATGAAGCCGGCAGCGTCCTTCTGGTCGTAAGCGCCGGCGTCGTCCTCGAAGGTGACGTGGGCTTCGGAATAGAGGCTGTTGGGCGACTTGCGGCCCACTACGCTGGCCATGCCCTTATACAGCTTCAGCCGCACGGTGCCGCTGACCTTGGCCTGGCTATGGTCGATGGCCGCCTGCAGCATCTCGCGTTCCGGGCTGAACCAGAAGCCGTTGTAGATGAGCTCGGCGTACTTTGGCATCAGCTCGTCCTTGAGGTGGGCGGCGCCGCGATCCAGCGTGATCTGCTCGATCCCGCGATGCGCGCGGGCGTAGATCTCGCCACCCGGCGTCTCGTACATGCCGCGGCTCTTCATGCCGACAAAGCGGTTCTCGACCAGGT
>JAZKFK010000471.1:0-7160 GCA_040386475.1 Pseudomonadota bacterium
CGGCGATATGCGCGCCCATCAGGGCAGCGCCCCGGCGCCCGCGCGCATTCAGGCCACGATCGAAATCGCGCAGGGTCAGGTCATCCCAATCGGACTTGGCGTGGCGCAACAGGCCCAGCAGTTTCACCGCGCTTCGTCCTCTTGGCCCAGGCTGATCGGTCGCGGGTCTACCAGAGGCGCGCGGCCAAGGCGAGCCAGCGTCTCATCCAGCGTCAGCCGCAATACGGGCGTTCCCGGCGGGAAAGCGCTGGCCAGGCGGCTGGGAAATGCGGCCGACAGGACGATGAAATGGCCGCGATCATCCTTACTGCGAATCAACCGTCCGAAGGCCTGTGCCAGCCGGGCGCGAATGATCCGGTCATCATGCGCGGCGCCGCCTTCCGCCGCGCGGCGGGCGCGGTGCAGGATGCTCGGCTTGGGCCACGGCACTTGCTCCAACACCACGCAGCGCAAGCTTTCGCCGGGCACGTCCACCCCGTCACGCAAGGCATCGGTGCCCAGCAGGCTGGCGCGCGGATCATCGCGGAAGATGTCCACCAGCGTGCCGGTATCGATCGGATCGACGTGCTGGGCATAAAGCGGCAGGCCGGTGCGAGCGAGCCGGTCGGCAATGCGGCCATGCACCGCGCGCAGGCGGCGAATGGCGGTGAACAGGCCCAGCACGCCGCCGCCGCTGGCTTCGATGATGCGGGCATAGGCCCCCGCCAGCCCGGCCATGTCGCCCTTGGCCACATCGGTCACGATCAGCACTTCAGCATTGGCGGCATAGTCGAACGGGCTCTCCGCCTCGGTCTGCAATGGGGAGACACCCAGCCACGGCGCGCCTGAACGGGCCACCGCGCTGGCCCAGCCATCGCCTGCCCCACCGCGATCGGTCAGCGTGGCGCTGGTCAGCATCACGCCGTGTGTGCCCGCCAGCACCGTATTGGCGAACGGGCGCATGGGATCGAGGTAACGCCGGTGAATGCCGACATCGTACTCGCGCGCATCGGATCGGTCGACCGCCAGCCAATCGACGAAATCGGGATCAATCGGACCGCCCAGCCGGCCCAGCAGGGCTTCCCATGCCGCCAGCGTGTCTACCCGCCACGCCAGCGAATGGCGCGCACCTTCGATCCGGGCGCGGCCCTGTCCGTCCAGCCAGTCGGGCGCATCGGCCATGATCGCTTCCAGCCGCACGCCCAGCCGGATCAGCGGCTGGCGGATCGCGCCCAGTGCAGCGGCGGCTTCCCCCGCCAGTTGCACCAGCGGGCCATCAAGCTGCGCGGCTTCGGTTTCGATGCCGTAACCGGCTTCCTGTCCGCCGCTTTCATCGCGCGCGTAAGTGGTGGCGCGGACGGCGGCGAACAGGTGTTCCAGCGGACCGGAAGGTGCACCTTCCGCCAGCCGTTGCAGCCAGCCGGTGCCGGGCAGGGCCTCTGCTCCTTCGCAGGCAGCGGCTACGGCTTTGCGCCCCGCCTCGTCATAGCTGGCCACTTCGGCCAGCCGCGCGGCCAGGCCCCGGCGGCGACCCTTGGAGCCGCGCTCTGGCCCCAGGATCCAGCGCTTCAGCTCGATCGTCTCCATGCCTGTCAGCGCAGCGGCGAAGGTGGAGTCTGCGGCATCGAACACGTGGTGCCCTTCGTCGAACACCACGCGTGTGGGCTTCTGCGCATGGTCGCGGCCGCGCGCCGCGTTGATCATCACCAGCGCGTGGTTGGCGATCACCAGATCAGCCTGCGCGCTGGCGCGGGCCGAGCGTTCGATGAAGCATTTGCGGTAATGCGGGCACCCGGCATAGATGCATTCGCCGCGCTGGTCGGTCAGGCTGCGGATGGCGCGGCTGCGGAACAGCGTGCCCAGCCAGCCGGGCAAGTCGCCGCCGATCATGTCGCCATCGCGGCTGTAGGCGGCCCAGCGCGCCACCAGTTGTGCCAGCACTGCCGCCCGCCCACCAAAGCCGCCTTGCAGCGCATCCTCCAGGTTAAGCAGGCACAGGTAATTCTCGCGCCCCTTGCGGATCACCACCGGGCGCGTGCCGTCGGCCCGCCGTTCGGGCCAGGCGCGGGCGCTCTCGGCGCGCAGCTGGCGTTGCAGGTTCTTGGTATAGGTGGAGACCCAGACAGTGCCGCCCGATTGTTCGGCCCACAGCGAGGCGGGCGCAAGATAGCCCAGCGTCTTGCCGATGCCGGTGCCGGCCTGCGCCAGCAGCATGTGCGGCACATCGGCCTTGGTACGCGGGGCAAACACGCGCGCGGCCTCCTTGGCATAGGCTTGCTGGCCGGGGCGCCGCTCGGCCGCAGAGCCGGTCAACCGGTCGAGCCGGGCTGCCACAGCATCATCGGCCAGCACCACCTGCGCGGGCTGCGGCCGCTCTGGTGCTTCGTCCCATTCGGGCAGGCGGGCGAACAGCCACTTTTCCGCCCTGTCCGGCTGCTTGATGTGTGGGGCGATCACCGGCGCCCACGGCCAGCGCAGGCGGGCGAGCGATTGCAGTGTAGACCAGGCGCCCTCGCGTTCAGGCCATTGCGCATCCTCGCACCGTTCCAGCAGGGCCCCGGCGGCTTGCTGCAACAGGCGCGGCACATCGGCATCGTCAGCAGGAATGGGCAGGTCCAGCGCATGGGCGAGGCCGTGTGGCGTGGGCACGCAGAATTGTGCCGGATGGACGAAGGCAAACAGTTCCAGCAGATCGAGGCCCGACAAGTCCGGATAACCGAGCCGGGTAGCCACCAGCGGCGCGTTGAGCAGCAGCAAAGGCGTATCGGCTGCGGCCATCACCGCTTCACCCTTGCCGACGCCGCGCGTCTGGCCGGTCGAGGTCCGCAGCCAGCATCCGGCGTGGCTGGCGTGAAGCGCGGGGAGGGGCACGGCAGTCATGCTGCCAATGCATGCCGTGCGCGGAACGAAAAGTAAACGCGGGCCTTGCCGCAACACCGGAAAACGCAGCCAACCGCCCTGCCTGGCATCACGTCTGGTCGCACGCCGCTTGCGCCTTGTCGCGAAGGTTCCCGATAAAAGCTAATAAATACAAAAATATACGACCAACATTAACTGCAGCTGTCGGAACGATCTCTCGCCGCGGTGCGTTTCAATGGCACTATGCAGACACACCACACCCTCTCTCGTTCGGCTTCGACCGCGATTGCCGCTGTCCTGGCCCTGGCTTCAACCACCGCGCTGGCGCAGGTGATCGATCCGGTCACCGTTCCGGCCCGGTCGGCACCTGCCCCGATGCCTTCAGCCGCGCCGGCCAATCCCGGTCCCGTGATGCAATCGCCGGTGCAGCCCGCAACGCCTACTGTTGGAGCGCCGCTGGGTGTCCCGGCTGCGACGCCCAGAACTACTACGTCGGCGGCTACCCCCACGGTTTCGCGTCCGGTTGTGCAAACCGTGACGCCTGAGGCTGCTGCAACGGGCAATGCACCTGCGGCGACCACTCCTGCTACTTCTTCGACCAATGTAACGGCAACGCCGACCAATCGCGCCGTTCCCCGCGCTACCGCAGCGGCGGCCCCTCTCGCGGCTTCGGTCACGGCCCCGGTGGCCGCAGCGCCTTTGTCTGGCGCTGCCGACACCGTAGTTGAAACAGCGCCGGTAATTGCCGCCCCCGTGGCCAGCCAACCAGTTGAAACCTATGCCGATGCGCCGACGGATCGCCCCGGTCCAAATGCGGGCGAATCGGCCATGTGGCTTGGCGGCCTGCTTTCGGCGCTGGCGCTGGCCGGGCTTGGCGGTGTTGCCGCCGTGGCCATTCGCCGCCGCAAGAAGGTGCACGCCGTACGGCTGGAGCGCCCGACGGTTGAACCGCGCCGCGATCGCAACCCGATCCCCACTGCGCAACCGACCACGGTAACCTCGCGCATTCCGGCTGCACCTGGCTATGTGGTAGCCACGACGACTCCGGCTTTTGCCGATCGTCCGTTCGCTACATCGCCCGTCTCGCAACTGCGCCAGCCGCCTGCGGTTGATGGTCGCGGCCTGGCCCATGCCGGCGCCGCAGTTACCCTGCCGCACGATCGGCTGGCCACGGCTGCTGAACGCCGCGCGCTGATCAATCGCATGGTCGATGCTTCGCCGGACCGGGCCAACCCGTTTCGTACCCGCAAGGCGCGGCTGCACCGCGCCAAGCTGATCGAGCAGTCGATCGGTCGCCAGTTCCCCGGCGGCAAGTCGCGGATCGATCTCAGCCAGTACCCGATGAATTGGCCGGAGCTTGCTCCGGGTCATCCCGCCGCAGCCTAAGGGAGTTTGAACTTCGCCCTCAGGGTCGCACGGTGGGGAAGGGGTGGCATTGCCGTAAGGCAGGCCACCCCTTCTTCTTGCGCTCCGTCAGCGCATCAGGCGCCGCGTGCGGTGCAGGTCCAGTTGGCGGGATCGTTGGCATCGCCGTTGCCGCTGAACCGCGCCACGCCCGGCCAGGCGCAATGCGGGCGGGTAATGCCGCTTTGGCGATTGTGGCCCACCAGTTTGGCGGGTGCGCGGCCGGTGTTCACCCATTCATCCATCGCTGACAGGTAATCGACAGCGTCGGCCCCCGGCCCGCCGCGACAATGGCCGACGCCAGGCAGGGTGTAATAGCTGAGCTGTCGTGCCGCTGCGGGGTTTTGCGCCTGCACCGCCTGTACATAATCCAGCGTGGCGACAGGGCTGGGGCCGGGGTCGCTCTCACCGTGCCACAGCATCAGCTTGCCACCGCGCGCGAAGAAGGCGGAAAGATCGGGGTTCTTGGCTTCGTACAGCGCGGCAAAGGGGCTGCGGCGCACGGCCAGGTAATCGGCTTCGGCCATGCCCAGCATGTTCCACACCACGCCCGGGTTGGCGATCGGATAGACCCCGCCAAGGCCGCCGCCACGTGAGGGATCGGCGCCGGTGCCGTTGGTGCCCACGAAGAACGCCCAGCTCGCCTCGCCGCCCCGCCGCATGGGCAGCATGGCCCAGCTGCCGTCGGAAGCACGGCGGCCGTTATAGGCGCCCTGCAGCGCGGTGACTTGACCGGCGGTGAGGCAGCTGGCGGTCTTGCCGCCGGTGCATTGCAGGCTGGACGGTTGCCAG
Organism: Pseudomonadota bacterium; assembly: GCA_040386475.1. Taxonomy (GTDB): domain Bacteria; phylum Pseudomonadota; class Alphaproteobacteria; order Sphingomonadales; family Sphingomonadaceae; genus Alteraurantiacibacter. The sequence goes on from JAZKFK010000471.1 coordinate 5,035, forward strand.
TTGCACGATGCGGGATCATTCACGATGCCATCGGCCAGCCCATCGCGCGCGTCGCACTGGGCCAGCACCGAGGTTTGCACCAGTTGCAGGTCTTCGGCGGTAAATGCGCCCGCCGCGCCGTTGGCGGCGAACAGCTGGTTGCGGAACACCGCGCTGGTCTGCGTCTGCAAGGTATAGACCGGCGCCCCGGCGATGATCGCATCATAATCGGCCGGATAGCGCTGGGCCTCCATCAGCCCCATGCGCCCGCCGGTGGAACAGCCGTTGTAATAGGCGCGGTCGTGCGCGCGGCCATAGAAGGCGGCGGCCACGGCCTTGCCGCGTTCGGTCATCAGGTGGATGGCGCGATGGCTAAAGTCGATGGCGCTTTCGGGCCGCTCGGCCACCCATGAATTGGCCCACACGTCGGTCCCGGCATTGCCGCCGTCGGTCTGCATGGTGGCATAGCCTTGCGCCAGCCCTTCGCTCGCGGCGGCCAGCGTGACGTTGCCGGCCCAACCGCCGCCGCCGATGCCCAGCACCTTGCCGTTCCACTGCGCGGGCAGGCGATAGACCACGCCGATGGTCGATCCGGCCACCGGGTTCAGCGTGCCCGAAACCTCGCAGAAAGCGGGCAGGGCCTCTGCTGCAGCCACCCAGCGCTTGGTGGCATTGCTGGCACCCAGCGCCGAGGCATCGAAGCTGGCGCACTGGTCGGCCGTGGCCACGGTGCTGGCGGGCCGGTCGGTGCTGGACGTGGTGCACGAAGCCAGCGCCAGTGCGGCGAGGCTGATGGGGGCGAGACGTGTAATCATCAGGGGTAACTCCGGGTCAGGCGAGGGCGAGGCGGGTAATGGTCCAACCGTCGGCGGTGCGGGTGAGGCGGGCTTCGATCAGGCCGGCCGAATGTTTAGACGCGGCTTCATGGCCCTGAAACCGAGCCATTTTCTCAATCGTAGTCTGGCCGGTGAACGCTGTGCTGCGCGCCACCGTGGCAGCGCGGCGATAGGTTGCGTCATCCCCGTTCAACGCGATCTCGGCCGCAGCGGCGGCGTCTTCCACCACGGCCGAAATTGCCGGATCGAAGCAGGCCACATCGCCGCAAGCCCCGGCGTTGAACCGGGCGATGGCGGCGCGGGCGGCTTCACGAATGGCGCGTTCGTCCTCCAGCACGGCCAACCGGGCGCGGCTGCCATCGTCTGCGGCAGAGGCGGCTGATGGAACCAGCCCGGCCACCGGCAAGGCGGCCAAGGCGCCGAACTTCAGCACCTCGCGCCGGGCGTGCGATTGAATGGTCATACCGGATATCCTCCCCGCTTCTCGCCAAGGTACTTTGTCACGTCAAACTTGCCCGCCAGCCGCGCGTAAGCACCCACCGGGCTAAGGCTCAGCTCCTCGCGCCCACAGTGATAGCCGATGCCGCTGTCGTGCATGGTGCGCATGTTGATCAGGATCGTGCCCAGCGTGCCGTTGCAGGCTTCCTCCTGCCATCGCACGAAGTACAGCTGGTCGCGGATCTTGATGAAATCGCCGCTGCCGCTCCACTCCGCGCCGCCGTGGCCGCTGGGGGTGAATATCACCCAGCTGACCGTGTTGGGGCTGGAATAGACGTGCATCGAGGTCAGGCCGGGCGAGTATGACCAGGTGAAACACGAACCCAGCAGGTCCAGCGTCCGCTCGTGCCGCGCCTCGCCCGCATCGGGGATGCCCTGGCCGGAAAGCTTGCCGAACATGGTCTCGGCCCCGGCCTCATTGGCGATGTAGGGGGTGTTGAGGTAGCCGCGGAATGCCGTGACCTTGCCGTTCTCGCAATCGGCCACCACGATGTGTGCATCATGGTCGGGCATGTCGGCCAGGAAGTGGCCGAAGATGTAGACCTTGGGCATGTTCTCCCACGCGTTATAGCGCGCGGTGTGCCACGGGCCGCCGTCCTTGCGGTATTCCAGGCTGTCTGCGCTGGTGAAGCGGTAATCCATCACCGGGCCGCCATCGTAATGCGCAGTGAAGTGGTGCCCCGCCAAGGCATCGGTGGGGGGCAATCCATGCCCGGCCATCGGGCTGGCCCGCTCAAACGCCTTGCTGTGATCGCGCGCCACGGCGGCCACTTCCTCGCGGCTCAACTGCGGCATGGTTTCCAGCGGGCGATA
>JAZKFK010000472.1:0-29942 GCA_040386475.1 Pseudomonadota bacterium
GGTTCGATAGCGACCGAGAACCCCGCGGGCAATTCGCGACGATAGCCGAGCGAGAGCGCTCCCGACCAGTTGGCATAGCCAGGCAGTTCCGCATCCTGCCGGTTGATGCCCAGCCGGGCCGAAACTCCGCTAACCGCATCGATCTGGCGGAACCCGGCAAGACCTGCGGTCAATACCAGTCCGTCACGCTCGTCAGTCAGCGCGTAATCGACATCGACCACACCAAAGCTGGCACTGAACAGACTGCGCCCGCCGGGATGCCATGTCGCCTCGACCCGCCCGCCAAGCGCCTGCGAATATTGCTGGCCGCCATACCACCGGCGCATACCCGTAGCGAGCAGGCTCAAATCCCACCGCGGCAGGACTACGCGCGGGCCGGTGTGCACGGCCACCACCATGTCATCAAAGGCGCTCCCGGCATATTCGCGGCGCTGCACCGCGCTGCCCATCCGCCAGCGCGCATTGGGGGTGATATGCGGCGCGAATTCCAAAGCGCCGTCCACGCTGGCGCCGATGCCACTCTTCTTGCGTGCGTCGTCCGACAGCGAGAACGGCAGGCCGAACAGCTCTATATCGCGTTCGGTAGTTGCGCCGTTGATATTGGTGTCCGGGGCCAGCGCGATGGACAGGCTGTAGGACCATTCCTTGGCCTGACGGATCTGGAACAGGAACGCATCGACATTGGCCAGCACCGCGGGCGGCAATTCGCCTGCGCGCACGGCCCGAAACTGTCGGTCAGCGCTCTGGTAATCGCCATCGAGGAAAAAGGCCCGCGCCAGCTCCAGCCGCACCCGCACGGCTTCGGGATGGTCGATCAGGATGGCGCGGAAGATCGCAATGGCATCGCTGTAATCCTGCTGCGCCATGCTGAGCATTCCGAGCAGGAAGCGCGCCTGCTGGTGGTCGGGCACTTGGTCTATGGCCGCTTCGAGCAAGCGGCGGGCTTCGTCTGGTTTGCCCTGCTGCACCAGCTGTCCGACAAGCTGTTCGAGTGTCAGGCTTGCGGGCACCTGCTCCTGTGCCGCGGCATCTGGAGTGGCGGGCGCTTGTGCAAGTGCGTCCTGGGCGATGGCCGGATTGATGGCGCTGCCGTATGCCAGCATTGCTGCCAACATACGGCAGGCCGCGCCGGAAAGGAGTTTCCGGCAGTCCATTACTGCCCCCCCGCCAGCACACCGGAAGCCATGCCGGTGCTGTCATGCAGGTTCCACACCGCTCCCAGCTCTTCCGCCGCGGGCCCGTAGAACAAGCCCGAGAAGTAGCCGTTTGCCGCGCTGGACAGCGAATAGCTGTTGCCCGGTGCAGTGCCCACGGTGGCGGTGCCAGAAAAGCCGTTCACCCCTTGCGCGAAACTGCCCGCGAACAGCAGGCTGTTCCAGGCCTGCGCAGGTCCGGGTGTGAGTGTTCCCTGCGGCAGGGGCAATTGGCCCAGCGGGATGGCGATGATCGTCGGCGCGCCGCCGCTGATCGTACCCGTGGCAAAATCGGCAGTGATCGTCGCATCGCCCAGCAGGTTCGCTACGCGTAGGTTTGGACCGTCGCGCAGTGTCGCCGTGCCGCGCACGAAGCCATCGAATGTGGCCGTTCCGGTGGTCGGCATATTGCCGTCCGGTGTTTCCACTCCGGTGACGAAATCGGCGCCGTAGCCAATCCCTACTGTGGTTCCGCTGACGTTCCATGCGCCATAGGCCGTCCACAGCAGTTCTTCGCCCGAACTCCCCGTGCTTTGATTGGTGGATTCGAGCACCACGCGGACCTTGCTGCCGTCGGCCAGCGTGGCATCCAGGAACGGCCCGACTTCGCTGGGTGTCAACGGGATATTTGCCGGAAGCACACCGTTATCAATGCTGATCGAAAAGCTCATTTCGGCGTCCGGGTCTGCCGGGATTTCGACGATCAAGCTAGCACCGCCGTTGTTTGACAGCTGCTCTGGCTTGACCTGGGCCGGAACCCCCAAGTTATATTCGCTAGCATATTGGACCAGCCGGAGTGACTGCGGCCCGACCACTTCCTCGTCCTCGGGCATCGGCGCCCATTCCAAGCGGTCGGTATTGGCGCCGACCCCCGGCTCGGTGACGGCAAGGATGGTGGCCGGTTGCGAAGAAGGCGCTGGTTCAGGCGGCGGCGCCGGGATGCCGGAGCAGCAGTCGAATGAATAGTAATCGCTTGGAATTGTCGCGCACGCCTGCAGCATCATGCAACCGCAGGCGAGCGCGGTTTCTGCCAGCAGCCTTGGGTTTGATCGTCTCCACATGGGATTTCTCCTGCTTCTTCGCGGCAATCGGATATCGATCACCGGTAGGCAGGAGATTGCAGAGCGGAGGCCAGCGCGGTCAGTTGCAGCAGCGTCCAGGTCGCCGATGCAACGGTTGCATCCGTCCGGTATGCGCTTTTTTCGGGTCTATCCTTCCAGCTGGCCGGGCGGGGTCATCCCGCGCGAGAGCATGGCGGAGGCTGCAACAGTGAGGAACATTTCCCCTCCCTTTGCCGCGGCTTCGGGGCCAATATCGCGAAACAGGTGGGCGCGGATTTCCTCGGCCAAATCCGCCTCGTCGGAAAACGGGTCGCTGTTGCCCAGTTCTGCGCAGCGCGCATTGTCTTCGTCGGGGTTGCCTGAAAGGTCTCCGACACGTTCGAGGAGTACCGGCATCGCCGCAGGCGTGCGCGCCGCATCGAGCGCGGCGAGCAATACCAGCCCGTCGAGCCGCGTCACCTTGGGCAGCGGCACGCCCTTAAAAATCAGGAACAGCGGAGTGAACCCGACCTTGCCGTCAAGCATGGCGAACAAGTTGCCCTCCAGCGGCATAGCCCAGCCCTTGAAGGTCAATCCCGCCCCTCCCATCGTCACTTCGAGCAGGCCGAAGATACCCTTGCGGATCATGCCGTAATCGTGGAACACACGGCCCTGCATCATCACCGATGGGCGAGATGTGCGCCAGAAGCCTTCATAAGCCGCGCCGCGCCGTTCGGTCTCGATGCGGGCCTCGATCACGCAATTGAGCATCCCGCCGCCTACCGCCGGGGGAACCTCGACTGAACGCTGCGCCAGCCGGGCGTCAACGCCCAGCAGTTGCGCAAAGGAATCGACGTCGCGCTGCCAGTCCAGCAAGGTGAAGCCCTTGACACTCTCGGCCACCAAGGCCGTGATACGCGAAAGATTGTGCTCGGTCGGTTGTACTGTGCCGGTGGCCCACCGCCCGACCAGCGACTTGTCGACCTGGAGCAAAGATGCGGCTCGCGCTTTGCTGAGCCGGAGGGACAGCAGGGCGATCCTGAAAAGGACGGAAAAGTTGGCGCGTTCCCCCACTATGGTTTTATCTGAGAATTCCCGTCATCTAGCAAGCGGGAATGGATGTCACCGGCGCCCCGAACCAGGCCTTCGGTTATTAGCCCGATTGATGTGTATACACCGTCACATCGGAGTCCGAGTTGCTGAAACAGGATCACCCCGCAGCTTCCCAGCGAAAGAGCGCCTCGTGGTGGCCTAGGGTGTCTCCGCTTACGGATACCAGCTTGTCTGTAGCCATCGCAACCTCCTAGGACGTGCCCACGATCTGCGGAGCAAGCTCCATCCACGCCGGATCGCCCCATAGCAGATACACTACCAGTGACATTGGCACCAACAGGCTCAACCAAATCAGATAGGCGCGGTGAAGGGTGCGCTGCCGATACAGGTCCCAAAGCAACATCGGCGAGATCCAAAGCAGCGTGTAGAGATCCTGCCCGATGGGGCTGTCCGGCATGGTATTCGGCAGGAACGTGATCCGCGCAAATGCGGGCGGAAGCAGCACGACCGTCCCGAGGAACATTAAGCGCTTGTGGAGGCCTGGATTGGTGCGCCGCACAGTCAGCGCCCAGGCAAAGCACGCGCCAAACATGATGCCCATGCGCATTTGGGTCAGAAGGATGTTGTTGGCGCTGGCGACGCTGGCGAGGAGCCCGCGGCTACCTCGGGCGGGTGGACTCTCCGCCAGCGTTACGACGAGCTGCTCATGAGTGGCGATCACCAGCAGGGCGCCCGCCACCACCATGGCCGGCACGACGGCAATGCTAAGCAGCCCCACTCGCCAGTGAAGCTGACGGCGGTGGGTAGCCATCAACCAGGACTGGAACAGCAACAGCAGCAGCCACGTTCCCATGAGGAGGGCATGTGCGTGCGCGACGGGCGGAAACCACGGCCGCTCTCCTGCAATCATCGCGTTCACTTTGATGATAGACGCAGGAACAAACCCGGCCAGGGCCGTGGCCACGAAAAGCGCAGCCATGATCACGTAGAGCCAGCGGTCGATGAATCGCACGATAGCGGGCGTGTCCTCGGTCGGCCTCGGCGAGCCGATTTCGAGATTCTTTTCAGCGTTGGTCGCCACGGAACCCTCCTTCCGCATGCGCGACCGCCAGCGGGTGGCTACAGCGTCTGCCGAGACGTGTCTACCAGCAGCGCGCAGCAGGTCGTAAAGCGATTTGATCCAAGCCTGTGACAGATGATTGGTCTAGCTTCACAGAAGCGGGAATAACCGGAACGGAGTCGTTAGAGGATCGGCAGCTTTGGCGGTCGTTTCGGCCAAAACCTGACTGACCGATACCGGCCCATAAGCCGCCCCTAATTGTGTTTCTATCTCGGCCAATTGGGGCCAAGGAGAAATGCAATGGGATACTCACGATTTGATCCGGCCGTGCAACGATGGGCGGCTTGGAATTCTGGCAAGACTGTCGGCACCAAGCGCCCGCTAACTCAGAAGCAGATCTGGGCGATCCGCTTCCATCTCGATCGGGAGGGCCGACTGCGAGACAAGGCCCTGTTCGACTTTGCATCGACAGTAAGCTGCGGGGCTGTGACCTGGTAAAGATTAGAATTGGCGATGTTGTTGCAGGCTCGGATTTGCGCAACCGCGCCATCGTAATTCAACAAAAGATCAATCGCCCCGTGCAGTTCGAGCTCACGGCTGATGTACGCGCGACCCTTCAGGCCTGGCTGGACCACCGTGGCGGGTCGGTCGAAGACTATCTCTTTCCCAGCCGAGTAAACCACGCCGGGCACATAAGCACCCGCCAGTATGCTCGTTTGGTCGAAGAATGGGTGACGGCGATCGGATTACGAAAATCTGATTATGGAAGCCACTCGCTGCGACGGACAAAAGCAGCGATGATTTATCGTGCGACCAGCAACATCCGGGCAATCCAGATCCTGCTGGGGCACACGAAGATCGAGAACACGGTGCGTTACCTGGGTGTGGACGTAGAAGACGCTTTGCTATTGGCTGAGCGCACTGAAATCTGAAACCTATGAGCGGTCGGTGGCTGAAGATCTGCCGACTGCTTTCAGGCTACAACTCGGGTGACGTGGATGTCAGCAATGAGGGTGGGAAGCAGTCACTCGCTCTCGCGATCCATGCACATATTTACAGGCGAGCGAAGCGTCAAACCGACAACTGGCGCGACCAAGGCAACCACGCTGAAGATAGCGAGGACGCGCACGCCCTAGCTGTCACGACTAGGATCGTTTTGGCCGCAATGGGCGCAGAAAGACAAGAACCAGAGCAGGCCCAATATCGGCAGACCCACCAGCGCCGCAGCGAGACAATCCAGCTTGCCTCCAGTAGCACTTCGTTAAGACCGACCATGTTAACTACCTCAAACAACAGGAGTGGTCTGGTTAACGGTGCATTCGCGATGGGTCCGCACTGCGCTACCCCACATCCGATAATGGGAGACCCGGAGAGAGACTGCCTAGATGTCACCTCTCAAAGAGGAAAATCGTCGGCTTGCAGAGCAGAACGTTCGACTCAAAGCCAAATTGAACCTGCTGGAAGAAGCCGTCGAGAGCGTCAGACATGCCGTGTGCGTGTTTGATCCTGATGGCCGGATTGTATTCAGCAACCGACGCTATTCCGAAGCTGTCGGCCTTCCACCCGAAGAAGTCGTGCCCGGTTTGCCGGTGCAAGCCTTGATTCAGTTGGCGCTGGACAGAGGGTATTACCCGCCCGACATGAAGCTGGATGAAATTGAAAACGAATTCTGGCGTAATCTGGATTGCGACAATCCGACGAGGGCGCAAATCCAGCGCGCGGGGCGCAACTACGTCATCCACCCGCGCCGGACGACGGACGGCAACCTGGTCGCCACTTTTGAAGACATCACGGCCCAGTTGCAGGCGGAGACCGCGCTGCGCGACAGCGAGACCAGTCTGAGAGCCATGCTCGATGCGATGCCGGATTGCGTCAAGATATTCGATGAGAACGCAACGCTGACCTACATCAACGCGGCCGGGCTCAATCTCTTAGAGGCACCAGACTTAGCCTCGGTTGTCGCGTCGCGTCATGATTTCGTGCCGCCCGAACACATGCCGAGTTGCATCGATGTTCATCGAAAGGTGATTGCGGGCGAAAGTGTCGTCTGGACGTATGAAATAATCAGCCTCACCGGCACACGGCGAAACGTCGAAGCGCATGCAGTTCCCTTTCGCTTTCCCGACGGCGCGCTCGGCCATTTGAGCATAACGCGCGACATCACCGAGCGCAAAGCCGCTGAAGATGCATTGCGCCTAAGCGAAGATCGGCTGCGGCTAATTCAGGACGCTTCGGGCCTGGCGGATTTCGAGAACGACGGGGGAGAGGTGACGGTCTGCTCCGATATGTTCTTCGAGCAAGTCGGACTTCCAGTCGGTGACAACACGATCTCCGTGTGGAAATGGCTAGACTTGGTCCATCCCGAAGATCGGGCTAGGCTGCAGCAAGAGATGGAAGTGGCTCGGGTGGATGCCGATGTGTTCGATTCCGAGTACCGCATAATTCGCTGCGATAACGGTGAGGTGCGCTGGATATCCTGCCGGACCAAGCTATTGCGCGACAATGACAATTTGGTGGTGCGAACGCTGGGTGCGCATCGCGACATCACCGATCGCAAGCTTTTCGAGATCGCTCTCCAGGAAAGCGAGCAACGCCTGCGCCTTGTTCATGACATCACCGGCCTGGCGGAATTCTGGGCTACGGGGGACGGTCTGGCCCACGTTTCCGGACGGATGGTCGAACAGCTCGGCCTACCGATTGGCACAGAGACACTGCCCTTCGATGAACTGCTTTCCATGGTCCATCCCGACGACCGGGAAATGCTAAAGGAGAAGGTCGCAACAAACCTCGATAGTGGTGATGACTTTGCGTGCGACTTCCGCATAACTCATGGATGGACCGGCCAAGAGCATTGGATCCATAGCCGCTCCAGGATGCAACGGGACGAGCACGGGCGCATATTGCGCACAATCGGTGCCCACCTCGATATTACTGAGCGCAAGTGCGTGGAGCACGTCTTGCGGGAAAGCGAAGAGCGATTCCGGCTTGCTGCGGAGGCAGCAGGGCTGGGTGTCTGGGACTATGACCCGGCAACCGGCACACGCGAATGGTCATTCCGGCTGCTCGACATCCTGGGGCTTCCGGCGGACACGGAACCCAGCCTCGAAGCCGCCGCTCAACGCGTTCACCCAGAGGATCGGGCGCGATTCCTTGGAATGCTCAATTACGCGCAACTGGACACCTCATCGGTAAAATTCGAACAAACTTTTAGAATTGTCCGTGGCGACAACCACACCGAGCGATGGGTGACGATCAATTGCTGGAAGACACGCCGCGCAGAGAAAAGCCTCGACCGGATTATTCTAACCTTGCGCGATGTGACCGACGAAAAGTCTGCCGAGGAAAGGGTTCGCTGGTCCGCCAATCATGACGCGCTGACCCGTCTCGCCAACCGTGCCCAGTTCCAGGAAAAGCTTGAAGATGTGACGCGGGCCAGCCATGTGTCGGGGCGGCCAGTCGGCCTCCTCCTGCTCGATCTCGACCACTTCAAGCAGATCAATGACACCTTTGGGCATGACGCAGGCGACCAGCTGCTCAAGATGTTCGCTGAGCGGCTAGAATCGGTCGTGCGCCCCAATGACATCGTCGCTCGTCTCGGTGGCGACGAATTTGCCATCATTCTTTCGGACTTGAAGGAGCCCCATCGACTGTCAGAGTTGTCAGCCTCGATCCAGCGGAGACTGCGCGAACCTTTCGTGCACAAGGGGCGGATCCTGGATTGCTATGCCAGTATCGGGGGGGCCGTATTCCCGCATGATTGCGATAGTCCGGCCGAGTTGATGAAAAATGCCGACATGGCGCTCTATTCGGCAAAGCATGCCGGGCGATCCACCACCAAGATCTTTGAGGTCAATCTGCGGGACGAAGTCGAGCGTCGCGTAAACATGGTGCAGCTGGCTCGGGAGGCTATCAGGGACAGCCGAGTAATGCCGTACTACCAACCGAAATTCGACCTCCGTAGCCGGAAAGTGCTCGGTTTCGAGGCCCTGCTGCGCTGGCGTAATCCCGCAGGGCAAGTGCAACTTCCCGAGAAGCTCGAAGCTGCCTTCGAAGATCTCAATGTCGCTGCCACGCTGACGGACCTGATGGTCGAGCAGGCCATTCTGGACATGCGTGATTGGCTCGACCAAGGGCTGGACTTCGGCCACGTCGCCATTAACACGTCAGCGGCAGATTTCCGGCGGGAAAATTTTGCCGAGGGCGTGCTCCAACAGCTCGAACTGGCCCGGATCCCCACAACTATGTTCCAGATCGAGGTGACCGAGACTGTCTTCCTAGGACGCGGCGCCGAATATGTGCATGGAGCCCTGGCGCTCTTCAGTTCCGCCGGCGTCAAGATTGCTCTCGATGACTTCGGCACCGGCTACGCTTCCTTGCGCCATCTGAAAGAGTTTCCCGTCGATATCATCAAGATCGATCGCAGTTTCGTGCGCGATATGGAATGTGATCCGGGCGATGATGCGATCGTTCACGCGGTGATCAATCTCGGGCAGAGTCTCGGCCTGGATGTGATTGCCGAGGGCGTGGAGGAAGAAAGCCATGCGGAGCACCTGCTTCGGCATGGCTGCCATTACGGACAAGGCTTTCTGTTCGCCAGTGCTCAGCCGGCTGACAAGGTTCCTTCATTGCTGGCTCGGCCTACCCATCGGCATCCTCAACCAACAGCGCGCTCCCGCCTCAGGTTGCTTTCAAACGAGCGCGCTGGCAGGTGAACCAATGCCCTACCAATTTGGAGACCCGCCCTAGCAACTCAGCCACTTTACGCCGGAGTCTCGTTGCTTCTGCTGGCCTGATGGCAATTCCTGGTGCTCTCAAAAGGGATGACCGACGGGCTTGTGGCGTCCAGCAGCAAGTTCGACGGCGTGGCGGTCAAGGGTTTTGCCTTGGTGGGCCTGAACGCCACGCTGGGCGGGACGGCGCTGGACCTGCTGGTGCCTCTGCCGTGCTTATCGCCTGGGCTGAGGGCGAGACGCGGGGTCGCTCCTTGTGCGAACTGGAGGCTTGATAGATCTGCAAACAACGAATGTCCGCAACGGGGTCGTTAGCTGATGGTCTGCTTTCGAGCGCAAGGTGAAGCTGACGGAGCGACCGATTTGAGGGTGGGAAGCGGACGATTTATCGGCAATTATGTCAGTATCTTGAATCTACAAATGTCGTAAGTTTAGGACAAATTGAGCTGCGCTTTTTGAGTAAGTTCCAGTGATCTCCATTTTCGTCTGGGAAGGATCAATGATCCGAGCAAATTGCAAACCCATCTTGCCGTTTTCGACCCAAACAACCGTGGCGGGCACCGTTCCAATGTTTCGAAGTTCCACTTCAACCTTGCCCCCCACGAATGGAGCGTTGCAAGTTGAGGCCTTCATGCCGGATGAAGAGATGTCGCGGATGGTTATCGGATGCTCTAGGTCGCTGCCTTGGATTTTAAACAGGGCCTTGATGAACATGTTTTGACGATCTGCTCCGCGGTGATCGCCGAGATTTTCAGAAGTTGCCGGTAAAAGTTGGAGCACCGTTCCCATGTATCTGTGGATACAGGAGACGTAGTTAAGGTCAGCCTAACTCAACGCAGTGCCCATTCAATGCCTTTGACAGTTGCAGCAGGCACACTCAGCCCTGGGATTGAGGCCATCGAAATGCACAGCAAAGTATGCATTATCGTCATCGGCTATGTGGTGCATCACGGTCGGGCCGCACAGGCTTGGCGGCCTGCAACTCGCGCACACGCTGATTGACCAACCGTTCTAAGTCATCCTGCGCCATCGATCGGGCATCTTCGTGCGTACCGCCGAGGCGACCCAACTCATCCAGCGCTGCCTGTATCTCTCGCTCGTACAGCTGGCGAATATCCAGAAACGCCACATATGCATCGCGCCGCAGCTTTACGTGATCGGCCTCGCTTGCGCTCACACGATTGAGCGGCTTACATAAATGACAGGTGGGCGGCGGTTTTCCAATCATGCGTCCCGCCCGGAGCTCGCCTCAGTTTGTTTCCCCCCAGGAGCCAGCTGGGGCGCGTTCCACCTCGGCTGTCGCAGCAATACGCGCGGTTTACGCTTTGAGGCATGATGCATTCGGGTGAAGGTACCGTTAGAACAATCGTGCAATCGCCCAGACGATTTAACGCCAGACCTACGAAGAACCAGAACCATCCACCTCGCGCAGCCGCTCGGGTCGTTTGCTCTGGCTCAACGCGAAACTGCATGATCGCCAACCAACCGGAGAATATGACAAACAGGCCGATAACAAATAGGGCGACAGAGCCTGCAATTGATAAAACAACCTGTACCCCCACTTCACTCTGCCCTTCTCGGTGCGACTGCACCCGTGCTGGCCCAGGAGTTTAAGATGGCAGAGCTTAGACTTGTCGCCAATGTCCGCAACGGGGTCGTTTGCCGTCAGTCCGCTTCCAAGCGCTTCCTCACTCTGTCGCGATGCCGAGTTTGGGGTGGAAAGTGGACGATAAGAGCAATCGATCAACCCGCTGCAGCACTTATCTGAAATATTCAGGCCGCGCGTACATTTCCATACTTCTTGGAACGGTTGTGTTGCGAGCGGAGTGTAATCTGGCAGACGTCTAGGGCGGGACTATACAAGAAACCCTGTGCGACCGGGCAACCCATCTGCAAGAGCAGCCTGCGCTGCTCTTCGCTTTCCACGCCTTCTGCAATGACCTTCTTACCTAGGCTCTTTGCCATTCCGATAATTGCCTGCACGAGAAGTCTGGATTCTTGCTCCAAAACCATACCTTGGATGAAGCTTCGATCGATTTTAACCTTGTCGATCGGGAAATCGCGAAGGTGGCTTAACGACGAAAAGCCAGTGCCGAAATCGTCGAGCGCAATCTTGATGCCGGCCGCGCTCAATTCCCAGAGAACTTTTTTGACGGTGGAAGGGTCATTTACCAAGAGCATGGTCTCGGTAACCTCCAGGACTATCCGCGCCAGATCGACATCGGTGTTCCTGAATGCGGTCAAAAACCTTTCGACGAAAGTGGGATCTAAGAGGTCGCTTTCGGTGGCGTTGAGGCTGACAAAGCCGATATCAGGAAAGTGTTCAAATAGTGTACTTATCTCAGAGCTCACGAACTCTGTCATCTTGCGGCTTACCTGCCGCGAGATTGCCGGATCGAGCAGCGCGGGAAGCACTTCGGTCGCTGCCAAGCGTTGATTATTGCGGGAGTGCAGGCGGAGCAGAGCTTCGAAGCCCACATAGTCACCCGTTTCCAAGTCGACGATCGGCTGATAGCCCGCAAAGAGCCGGTCATGTCTGATTGCGGCCTTAACTTCGTTGATTGCGTATTGGCGATGCTGGTTTTCTACTTCGAATTCAGAACTGTAAGCCGTTACGCCGCCGGGATTGGTTTTCTTGCCGCGATACAGGGCAGTATCGGCACGACGAATCAGCTCCCTTGCCCCGACCTCCCTCTCGGACCTAGCAATGCCGCATGAGGCACCCAACGACACCGGTTGGCCTCCAATATCGGTTTCATTGCAAACCGCCGCGATTATCGCGTTTGCGTAATCGATTGCCTCTTGATTGCTCGTTCCTTCCGGCAGCACGGCTACGAACTCGTCGCCGCCCCAGCGTGCCAGCATAACGCCTTCTAGAGCTACTGACCGCATCCGTCTTGTAGCTTCCTCAAGAACGATATCCCCGGCGATATGACCGAAAGTGTCATTGATGTTCTTGAAGCCATCAAGGTCTACCATTACCAGGATGACTTCCTGCCCCCTTTGGTTTTGCCTCCTCAAGCGACCTTGCAACATCCGGTCGAAAGCATGTCGATTGGGCAGACCGGTTAAGCTATCGTGATTGGCGGCATGCTCCAGCGCGGATCGCGCTTCATATTGGGAGGATATGTCGCGGATGACTCCAACGAGCCGAGCCGACCCCTCTCCGTCATTTCCTACATATTCACCGATGCTGTAAACTGGTTTCGCTTCGCCATTCGGTAGGCTTAGGATTGCTTCGAACTCGTAAGAGCAGCGGTTTTCGATAGCTGTCTGGACAAACTCAGCCACTCTCGCTTGATCTGACTCGTCGTAGAAGGACACAGCTTCTTCCAGAGTTATGTCTTTGCCCGGCTCGAGGTCATGGATACGATAAACGCCCTCTGACCAGAAGAGTTTGCCACTGTCTATCTCCACCGCCCACGTACCGATCTTGGCCGCGCGTTCAGCCTGTCGGGACACTAGGTTGGCTGAGCGGAGGCGATCATTCTTGTGCTGAAGCTCATTCGCTAGCCTCGCAGACTTTAACGAAGTTTCGTGCAGTCGAATTAAGTCGCTCACGCCCTTTGCATAGCGCTCGAGCACTTCCACGGTCTTCTCGGAAAACTTGCCCGGGGCTCTGTCAATCAGGCACACTGCTCCTATAAATTCGCCCGCGGAATTTGTTATTGGCGATCCAGCATATGAACGAATGTGCGGTACACCGAGCACAAGGCAGTTATCTGTGAAGCGCTCATCCTCTTGTGCGTCATTCACGAGCAGGCTTTCTTTGTACTCCACTACGTATTTGCAGAAAGAGATTTCCCGAGGCGTACACTCGAGCGCAGTTCCTTCTTTTGCGATGAAGGTCTGATTGACTTCGTCAAGCAGCGACACGAGCGCGATGTCGCTTTCGAACTCCCTCGCACAATGCAAGACCATGCGATCGAGCGATGTCTGAACTCCAGTTCCTTCGAAATCCCGATCCAGACTGCACGTGCCGTACATTCGATCCTCCCTCGTCAAGAGCGTTGTAGAGCGGACCTCTGCGGAATTTCTTAACAGCACGAGATTCAAGAGGTTTTGGAGTTCGCGTCCGCTCCAAGGACTCTCAAACGGCGCAAAGCGGATGGCTCATCGACTGTCTCCTTTGGGGTCGGTAGCAGAATGGCAGCAAACGGGTTCAAAGCCCCTCCAAGCAGACTGTCAGTTAACGACCCCATTGCGGACAATCATTCACATTCAAAATCGCCATTGGGGAATGGGTGGCATGCATCGGGCCAGTCGTCGCTTTCGCGCCAGGCAGCAACTAGTCCCGTGTCGCGAGCGATCCGCTTGAACTCTTCTGTGCGACGCATCTCCGCCATCGAAGGCCACCACATGACAATAAGGGGGTAGCCGCCAACCGGTCGCTTCTCGATTGCCATTCGCAACAGTCGAGCGGCCAACTCCGGTTCGCCGTAGTGCCCGGCGAATGTCGCAAGGTTAACCACATCCGCAAAGGCATCGTGCCCGAGTTCGCGATCCACCCATTGGGTCAATTCGGTCTGCGACATGATCCTGATTTCGGGTGACGCAAGGTAGGTATCCCATGCCTTCGTGTCCAAATTGTATTGCGCGGCCAGCGAACGGGCCTGCGCTTCATCACCCTTCGCCAGATAGGCCCAAAATACCCACCTTACGTCGGAGCCTGCGAAGTCTTCATCCCGCGCAATCCAGCGGTGGAAACGCGCGATGACGTCGTCGTAATCGGCTTCGAGCAAGGCTTGCCACATGTTGATGCCGGACTGGGTACGCTGCGGATCGATTAGGGCCAGTCGATCTAGCGATGCTCGGGCACCGGCCAAGCGACCTGTATTGAGCTGCCAGGAAGCGATCGAACCGACAAGGTCCGGATCGGCACCTCGATCAAATGCTATCACCTTGCGCATGTTGCTGTCGTAAAGATCAGGCTGCCGCGCATTCGCATGATACAAGCCACGGGCCGCATAGCCAATCCACAAGTCGGGATTGGCCTCGATCGCCTGGTGCGTAGCAGCATCCATTCGCTCAACTTCCGCCTTCGCCTCCTGACCAGTGGGAGCGAAGTTCGAGCGAAGCCCATAAGAAATTGAAAGCACGGCAAGCGCCTTGACGTAACCTGCATCCAGTTCGATCGCCCGTTCGAGATACCGTTCCGGAACCGATTGATCGGGATCGAGCTGGTGCGCCATGGCCTGCAGATAGGCGGCATAAGCCTCGGGATTGTCGGTGCCGCCGTAGGCGCTGGATTCATGCCCTACATCGAGTGCCACGCGAAGCGAATTGCCGATCCGCGCGGCAATCAATTCCTGCATCTCGAACAAGCCAGACAGTTCGCGATCGAAGCTTTCCGTCCAGACAATAGCTCCATGGGGGTCGTAAAGGCGCACCGTCACCCGCAGCAGCTCCCCGTTGGTGCGCACATTGCCATCGACCAGATAGGCGTCGGCAAAGGGGCCCTCGGTGATCTGTTGCGAGGGATCATCTGTTCCGACCAGCAACTGGCTTTCATGGCGCAAGCGCACGATCAATTCGTCGGTAATCCCGCTGGCCATCGCGTCAGCACTGGCACTACCTTGGTTGTCGGCGCTGAACGGCCTCACGAGCACCGCGACCCGCAAATCGCTGGACGCTGATCCCGGGTCGCGCTGGAGCATCCAACCCAGCAGCACAGTCGCGATAACCAGCAGGGCGATAGCCATCCAGACCCGCCTAAGGGCTGGCTTGCGGCCGTCTTTGACGGTCTCTGCCGGGCCGCCGCTCTCTGGGGTCAGGACTGTGGCTGAGGGAAAGGACAGGCTTTGCGTTTCGGAGGGCAAGTCGGGGGATGGCAAGTCAGGTTGACCGATCTCCAACTGGTAGCCGACCCCGCGTAGAGTATGTAGCCGGTCCGCATCCTGGCCCAAAGCCTTGCGGATCGCGGCAATATGCACCTGCAGCGCATTCTCCTCGACGGTGATCCCCGGC
Organism: Pseudomonadota bacterium; assembly: GCA_040386475.1. Taxonomy (GTDB): domain Bacteria; phylum Pseudomonadota; class Alphaproteobacteria; order Sphingomonadales; family Sphingomonadaceae; genus Alteraurantiacibacter. The sequence continues at coordinate 15,044 of JAZKFK010000472.1, forward strand.
CAGACTGTTTCCAGCAGTTCATCCTTCGTGACTACCTCCCCGTCGGCTTGAGCGAGCACGGAGATGATGGAAAGCGCGCGCGGCCCAATGCTGATGCGCTCCCCGTTCACCAGCAGCTGGCGATTCGGCTGCAAGAATCGCGATCCGATGGGGATGCTGTCCACGGCCAACCCTCCCGATCCTGAAGAACGATGGCAATATCAGACCGCAGTCTGAAATTGTCACGTAATGATCGCAGCCACAGCCCAAACAAGCCTGAAGCAATCTCGTGCAATTCTTCCCGTTGATGCCTTAGTAACTGAAGAATATCGATAAATCTTCTGCCTTCAGAAAACTGACAGGTTTCAGAAAACTTTCAGCGAACAATCAGCGAAACGCCAAAGCAGAATACGCCCAAGCCCTGCAGAAGAAGGGGGCCAACGGAACACGCGGTTAAAAGCGGCTCCATCGGATCACCAGCGGTAGCAACCGCTCTCGCAAACCGAATGCACGAGAAGGATTACGACCATGACCAAGACCACTGTCACCCTCGCTCTGGCTGCCCTTTCGATCGCTGCCTTTGCAACTCCCGCCGCCGCCACTGACGACGAACCGCTTGCGGTAACGGTCAGCTTCGGCGACCTGAACCTTTCGAAGGAAGCAGGCATGAACAGCCTCAGAGGCAGGCTGAATTCTGCAATCGAACGGGTGTGTGGCGAATATGATCGCCGCTCGGTGCTGCAGGCCCAGCATGTGCTCGTCTGTCGCGACCAGGTGCGTCGCGACGTCGATAGCCAGGTCTCTGCAATTACCAACGGCAGGATCTACATCGTCGTCAAGGAACCCCGCGCAAATCGCGGCTAGTATAGGGTCGTGCTCCCGGCCCCAGGACGGTGGCACTTGGGTGCCGCCGCCCTTTTCCTTTGCCTTGCACCGGTCATGTCAAAGTGATGACATATTAAAAGTAGTGGCAGACAGGCCATGCTCTCTCGTTTGCTTTCCACCCCAAAGTCGGCCACTTTGCCGGCATCGCCTGGAACTCGAAACGGACCGTCAGCAAACGACCCCATTGCGGACGTTCGCGCGGGTCCCGAGAACGCCCCTGCGCCATACCTCAACTACCGATGGTCGATGACTTGCCTGCGGGATTCAATTCTTGGCTGATCCGGAGTCTTTCATTTTTCGCGTTTCGTAGAGCCGCGCACCTTTTCAGAGTATGGCGCATGGGTAGATTGCTGCAACGAACTGTCGTTTGGCTCGCTGGGCCGAAGTGACGCCCGGCCGGTTTCGGGGGCGGCATGAATGATGTAATCGAATTCGCTTATGCGCCAGCGGTGGTATTCGTGCCGCCGAATGGACAACGCACTGGGCGCAAAGGACAATGGTTCTTTTTTGCAGTGTCGCTGGCAATGCTGGCGATCGTACTCACGGGCTTCTCCTCGACGTTTTACCTCAAAGGGATTGTTGTCTCACGCGCGCCTGCACTGCCGCTCGAAGGCTACCTGATCCTCCACGGCTGCGTGATGACTGCGTGGTACCTCCTTTTCTCGGTCCAAACCTTATTCGTGGCGATCGGACATAAAGCGCATCACCCGCGTCTGGGCGTGGTCGGTGTAGTGCTTGCAGCCGCTGTGGTACTGACCGGTGGTTATGTTTCACTCGCTTTTCCCGCTCATCTCGCAGAACTAGGAGTTCCGAACGCCGAGGTATTCGAGCAGGACCTCGGCACCGCGCTCGCCAACATGGTGATGCTGGGGTGGTTCTCCGGATTTGTCACCGCGGCAGTGCTGCTACGCCGCCGCCGCGCATGGCACGGGCGCCTGATGTTTTGGAGTTTCTTCATTACAATCAGTCCCGCGTTTGCCAACGGTGCCGGTAATGGCGCGCGCCTACTCGGTCCGCTCATGGAGACCTACTTGCCGGGCTGGCCCGCTGTTCCGATCCTGTTCGCCGCTGCGTGGATCGGCCTGCTGATATTTGACTGGCGAACGCAGAAGCACGTTCTTCCTGCAACCTTGGTGTGCCCAGCCCTCTTGATCGCGGCTGTGTTCACCATCCTAGGAGCCGTCAATGCATTCAGAACCCCTGAGTTGCTGGAGTTCTTCCTCCGTGTGGTCTGATGCTGTCCAGGTTCGTGAGCAGTAAGGCTGGGCTGTCCACTTTCCACCCTCCTTTCGGACGTTAGGCCCCCCGCCGCCTCCTTCGCATTCGGGCAAGGCGATACGTTCGAGGTCGCAATGCCTGGCGGCGGCGGCTACTGTGCGGAATGAGCAATTACTTCCTCGGCGTTTGCAGCGGGACCGGGCTAATCAGCGGTCCCACCACCATCGCCTTGTTGGAAATGCAGCGTATCCTTATCGCACAGGGCCACGGCGTGACCTACGGTGTGCATGCGCAAGCTGATGTTGCGGTTGCCCGCAATACGCTCGCGCATCTGTTCCTTAATTCAGGGGCGGATACCTTTGTCGGTATCGATGACGATGTCGGGATTGCGCCCAGGTTTTCGAGGTGATGACTGCGCAGGACCATGAATGCCTGGTCGCAATTGTCCCACGGCGCACGCTCGACCTTGGCATGTTCGCCGATCGTATCCGCTCGGGAGACGACGTCGCGCAGGCGCAACGCAACGCCTCGCCCCCGCTCAACCTGCCGCTCAACCAAACATACGGCTTTCAGCCTGCAGCAGGCCACCGCCAATCCGTCGTCCGTATGGAGCGACTTCTTCGTGGACGCGCTGCGCAACTTCGTGCTGAACGGCAGCGACCCGCGCGGCTATGCCAGCGACGAGGATGCCGCATGGCTGATCCGCATGGTGGAAGCCGATGGCAAGGTCTGCTCGCTGACCGAGCTGGAGCTGCTGGTACAAGTGATCGAAAAGGGCCTAGGCGTGCCCGAAGCGCTCAAGGCCTATGCCCTGAATGTGATCGAAACGGCCGTGCTCTCCGGCACTGGCCCCACCCGCGATGGCGGCGAGCTGTCCGATACCCACGTGACGGCTGCCGAAGCGCAGCTGCTGCGCCGCATGATCTTCGGCTCCGCCAGCGACAAGCCGGGCGCGGTCAGCCTGCGCGAAGCCGAAATGCTGTTCCGCCTGAAAGACGCCACGCTGCACCTGGCCAATGCGCCCGAATTCCAGCAGGTTTTCGTGCAAGGCGTGGGCAATGCGCTGATGGGCTATGCCAACGAGGCAGCGCATGTTGATCGCGCGCGGATGCTGGAACTGGAAGCCTTCGTGGCCAACAACAAGCCCAGCGTGGGCCGCTTCATGGGCCAGATGGCGCGCGAAGTGCCCAACGTTTTCGGCATAATGTTCGGCAAGCGCAAGCCGTCGCCTCGCGCGAGGAGCAGGTTACCCAAGCCGAGGCCATTGTGCCTTACGAGCAGGAATGGCTGGACGCGCAGATCGCCGCCAATGGCCAGGTGGATGCTTACGACCGCGCGCTGCTCGACTTCGTCGAACAGGGCTGATCAGGCCAGCAAGCGCCGCCACTGCCTTTGCCGGTGGCGATACAAATTGCGGGCGAACAGCGCCGCCAGCGGGGTAAGTGCGCCAGCCTTTACCTCCACCCGGTCGGTATAGCGCGTGCCGCTGCCCTCGGGCGCGACCAACATCGTGTGGTCCCACCGCGTGATCAGCCCGCCCGGCCCGCCATCACGCGCACAGGCGCGGCCATTGTCGCGCAGGGTGAAGCCAGAGGAGGTATGTGGCGGAAACTCGATGCCGATGATCTGGTCATCCAGCGGCACAAGGCCGAACAGCTTCACGCCCAGCTGGTATTCGCCCGGCTGCCACTGGTCGGGCAGCGGACCTGCACGCGGGGTGAAGCTGAGCAAGGGCGCGGATACCTGCACCAGTGTTGCAGGCCGCAGCAGCAAGGCCCAGACCTTGTCCGGCGGCAACGGCAGGTGGGTGGTGACCTCGACCAACGCCACGCTGGTCAGACCATGAAGCTCTCGCCGCAGCCGCAGGCGCCCTTGGCGTTGGGGTTCTGGAACACGAACCCGGCGGCGAAATCGTCCTCCACCCAGTCCATCGTGCTGCCGATCAGGTACAGCACGGATGCGGCATCGATGTAAAACGTGCCGCCCGGTGTGACGATCTTCTCGTCAAACGGCGTGTCGGCGGTGACGTAATCGACCGAATAGGCCAGGCCCGAACAGCCGCGCCGGGGCGTGCTCAGCTTGACCCCGATGGCATCGGCGGGTGCCTTGGCCATCAGGTCGGCAATGCGCTGCTCGGCCGCGGGGGTCAGGATCACGGCGGCGGGACGGGCGCGACTTTTGGTCTCGGTGGTCATATCACAACATCCCCAGTTCGAGGCGGGCCTCGTCACTCATCTTGCTGCTGTCCCACGGCGGGTCCCAGGTGACCGCAACCGTTGCGTCGCGCACGCCGGGGATCGAGCCGATGCGCAACTCGATATCGGTCGGCATGCTTTCAGCCACGGGGCAATGCGGCGTGGTCAAAGTCATGGTCACCGCCACTGAGCCTTCGGTGGTAACATCGACGCCGTAGATCAGGCCCAGGTCGTAGATGTTGACCGGGATCTCGGGGTCGTAGATGTCCTTCAGCGCAGCGATCACCTCCTCGTACAGGTCACCGCCGGGTTCACCCGGAGCGACTTCAACGGGTTTCTGCGCCAGGAACCCGGCGAGGTAATCGCGCTTGCGTTCCAGCTTTTCCGCAGGGGCTTCGTCCACTGCCTGATCGACAGTAGCGCCATCCACTCGAGCACGGGGCGGCTTGGCCACCTCGTCCACTTCCACGGCGGTGAAGCTCTTTTCCGATTGCTCGTTCATCCGAAGATCCTCTTGGTGCGTTCAATGCCGCGGACCAGTGCGGCAATATCGTGTTCGTCGCTGTAGATGCCAAAGCTGGCGCGCGCGGTGGCGGTCACGCCCAGATGCTCCATTAGCGGCTGCGCGCAGTGGTGCCCGGCGCGGATGGCGACATTTTCCTCGTCCAAGATGGTGCCCAGGTCATGCGGGTGCACGCCATCGAGCATGAAGCTGACGATGCCGGCGCTGTCAGCAGGCCCGAACAACGTCACATCGTTACGCCCACCCAGTTCGGCGCGGCACTGGGCCACCAGCGCGCTTTCGTGCGCGTGGATCGCATCGAGGCCGATGGCCGAGACGTAATCGCAGGCGGCGCCAAAGGCGATCGCCTCGGTGATCGCCGGCGTACCCGCCTCAAACCGCTGCGGCGGCGGGGCGAAAGTGGTGCGGGCGAAGGTGACCTTGTCGATCATCGCCCCGCCACCTTGGTAAGGCGGCATGGCATCGAGCAGGTCGGCCCTGCCCCACAGCGCGCCGATCCCGGTGGGGCCGTAAAGCTTGTGGGCCGAGAATGCATAGAAGTCGCAACCCAGCGCCGCCACGTCGACCGGCAAACGCGGCACGGCCTGGCAGCCATCGACCAGCAGCTTGGCGCCCACCTTGTGCGCCAGTTCTGCCGCACGGGCGACATCGAGCACCGAGCCGAGCACGTTGGAGACATGCGCCAGCGCCACCATCGTATGCTCGGGCGTCAGCATGGCTTCAGCAGCATCGAGATCGATCCGGCCATCAGGCGTCAGCGGGCAGACATCCACCTGCCAGCCGTTCAGCTGCCACGGCACGATATTGGAATGATGCTCCAGCATGGACAGCAGCACGCGGCCCTTGCTGGGCGAGCACTGGGCGACAAGGTTGATCGCCTCGGTTGCGCCGCGGGTGAACACCAGTTCCTCCTCACGACCGCCGATGAACCGGGCCACGGTGCGCCGCGCGGCTTCGTAAGCCAGCGTCATCTCGGCGCTGCGGGCATAGACCCCGCGATGGACAGTGGCATAATCCGGCCCCAGCGCGCGGGTCATGGCATCAATCACGACTTGCGGCTTTTGCGCCGTGGCGGCGGAATCAAGGTAATGCCACGGCTGCCCGCCAGCGGTCAGCAGGCCGGGGAAATCGGCGCGGCGGGTGAGGGTGTCAGTCAGGCTCACAGCCCTGCTCCCGCCAGCGACGCCAGCGCGACTTCCAGCAGCCCTTCCGCTTCCTCGCCCTGCTCCTTGGCAGCGAAGGCATCGGCAATAAAGGCGCGCACCAGCAGGGCCTTGGCCGCCGCCGGATCAATCCCGCGGCTGGCCATATAGAAGGCCGCCGCCTCGTCCATCTGGCCAATCGCCGCGCCGTGGGCGCATTTCACATCGTTGGCGTATATTTCCAGTTCGGGGCGGGCATTGGCCGTGGCCCCGCGTTCCAGGATCAGCGCTTTGAAATCCTGCGCCGCGTCGGTCTGTTGCGCATGGCGGGCAACTTCGATCCGGCCAAGGAAATTGCCGGTGGCCGTGCCCCAGTGGACGGCGCGGATCACCTGATGGCTGGTTGCGCCGGGCTCGGCATGGCGCACGCGGGTAACCGCTTCGCGCACCACATCGCCGCCGCCGATGGTCACTGCGCCGAATTCGAAATGCGCGCCCTCGGCCAGCGTCACCTCGACTTCGAGCCGGGTGTAGCTGCTGGCGGAAATCACTGCGAACAGTTCGGCCCGCGCATCGGCGCCAACGTGCAGGCGCACGCGGTGGAGGCCGGGCGCATTGTCATCCAGCACCAGATCCTTCGTGCGGACTTCTCCGGGTGCCAGCGTCGCCTCGTGCCAGTCGGCCAACGCCGCTGCACCAAGCGCGGCCACGGCGGGAATATCGGCATAGCGCCATTCCTCGTCACGCGCCGTGGGCAAAAGGGCGACGGCTGCGGTCATGCCGCCACCGCCTCATAGCCTTCGGTTTCCAGCTGGTGCGCCAGTTCCGGCCCGCCGGTCTTCACGATCCGGCCATTGGCCAGCACGTGGACAAAGTCGGGCTTCACGTAATCAAGCAGCCGCTGGTAATGCGTGATCAGCAGCACGGCCTTGCCCGGCTGGCGCATGATCGCGTTGATGCCATCGCCCACGATCCGCAGGGCATCGATATCAAGGCCGCTGTCCGTCTCGTCGAGCACGGCCAGCGTCGGATCGAGAATGCCCATCTGCACCATCTCGGCGCGCTTCTTCTCGCCGCCGGAAAAGCCGACGTTCACCGGGCGCTTCAGCATGTCCATGTCCATCTTCAGCAGCGCCGCCTTCTCGCGCGCCAGCTTCAGGAACTCGCCACCGTTGAGCGGGGCCTCGCCGCGTGCCTTGCGCTGGGTGTTCAAGGCCTCGCGCAGGAACTGCAGGAACGACACACCCGGGATTTCCACCGGGTACTGGAAGCCCAGGAACAGACCGGCCGCCGCGCGCAGGTGCGGATCGATCGCCAGCAGATCCTGACCGTTGAACGTGACCGTACCGCTGGTCACCTCATATCCGGGACGGCCGCCCAGCGTGTAGCCGAGCGTGGATTTGCCCGCGCCGTTCGGCCCCATGATGGCGTGCACTTCGCCCGCGTTGATCTGGAGCGAAAGGCCCTTCAGGATCGGCTTGTCGGCAACGGTGGCGTGAAGATCATTTATTGCGAGCATAGGGAGTCCTGCCGGCTGCGGGCCGGGTACCGGGAATGGAGGTGCGGGGGCCGGAGGGCTTGCCGCCGGATGGGCGGGGTCCGCCAGAACGCGGGGGACCGTTGCCATCGCGGTCATAGCGCGGCTTTGTCTGGCGCGGATTTTCGTCCTCGTGGCGGCGGCGCGCGGTGCCCTTGTCATTCATGCGCATGCGCATCCCGGCAGTGATCCGGGCGAGCACGTCATCCATGTTTTCAAGCACATCGCTGGCCTTCAGCCGCATCACACGGATGCCGACCGATTCCAGGCTCTTGTCGCGCCGCTTGGCGATCGTCTCGTTCACGTCATCCTCGTCGATGGCGATGGCCATGCCGAGGATGTGGCAGTTGAAATCGACGATGGCCGAACCGATCACCGCGTGCCGCTTGAAGGTGTAACGCCCAAGGTCTGCCGTGGCGAACTTGTCCGCCAGCGCCTTGTGCGCCTCGGACGGAAACCGCCGCATCACGCGCGCCTGCTCATGCAGCACGTCGAGCCGCTTTTCGGAAATCTCCCAGCCCCGGCCTTTCTTCTTGAGGGCGGGGGCTTCGGTCGCCTCGTCCGAGGGTTCGGGTAACCTGAGGGTCTTCTTTTCGGTCACCCGACACTTCCTTCCAGACTAATCGCCAGCAGCTTCTGCGCTTCCACGGCAAACTCCATCGGCAGCTCTTTCAGCACGTCCTTGGCGAAGCCGTTGACGATCAGCGCCACGGCCTCTTCCTGGCCCAGCCCGCGCTGCATCGCGTAGAACAGCTGGTCGTCCGAAATCTTGCTGGTGGTCGCCTCGTGCTCGATCTGCGCGGTGGGGTTCTTGACCTCGATATAGGGCACGGTGTGCGCGCCGCTCTGGTCGCCCAGCAGCAGGCTGTCGCATTGGGTGAAGTTGCGCACGTTGTCGGCATTGGCGCCAACGCGCACCAAGCCGCGATAGGTGTTGTTGCTGTGGCCGGCCGAAATACCCTTGGAGATGATCGTGGAGCGGCTGCCCTTGCCGTTGTGGATCATCTTGGTGCCGGTGTCGGCCTGCTGGTAATTGTTGGTAACGGCAACAGAGTAGAACTCGCCCACGCTGTCCTCGCCGTTCAGCACGCAGCTGGGATATTTCCACGTCACCGCAGAACCGGTTTCCACCTGCGTCCAACTGACCTTGCTGCGCTTGCCCTGGCACAGCGCACGCTTGGTGACGAAGTTGTAGATCCCGCCCTTGCCCTGCGCGTCGCCCGGATACCAGTTCTGCACGGTGGAATACTTGATCTCGGCATCGTCCATCGCCACCAGCTCCACCACCGCGGCGTGAAGCTGGTTCTCATCCCGCATCGGCGCGGTGCAGCCTTCCAGGTAGCTGACGTAGCTTCCTTTCTCCGCAATGATCAGCGTGCGTTCGAACTGGCCGGTGTTCTCGGCATTGATGCGGAAATAGGTGGAAAGCTCCATCGGGCAGCGCACGCCTTCGGGCACATAGACGAAGGTGCCATCCGAAAAGACCGCGCAGTTGAGCGTGGCGAAGTAGTTATCCTGCATCGGCACGATCCGGCCCAGCCACTTCTTCACCAGCTCAGGATAGTCGCGGATCGCCTCGCTGATGCTGCGGAAGATCACGCCTGCCGCTTCCAGTTCCTTGCGGAAAGTGGTGGCCACGCTGACGCTGTCGAACACCGCGTCCACCGCCACCTTGCGCGCGCCGGTAACGCCGGCCAGCACTTCCTGCTCGGCCACGGGGATACCCAGCTTGTCGTATACCGCCTTGATCGCGGGATCGAGTTCGTCGAGGCTGCCCAGCTCCACCTTCTTCTTCGGCGCGGCGTAGTAATAGGCGTCCTGATAATCGATCCTGGGGAAGTTGACCTTGGCCCAGTCCGGCTCCGGCATGGTCAGCCAGTGGCGGAAGGCCTTGAGGCGCCAGTCCAGCATCCATTCGGGTTCGTTCTTCTTGGCCGAGATGAAGCGGACGGTGTCCTCGTTCAGGCCCTTGGGCGCAAAATCGGTCTCGATGTCAGCCGACCAGCCGTGCTCGTAATCGGCGGCTTTAGCGGCGGCTTCGCGGGCAGCGACATCGGTTTCAGGTTTTGTCTGCAGGTCTTCGGTCATGCCGAGACTCCTTCGTTGGTCCGGACATTGGCCTGGGCATCGGTCTGGGCATTGGTGTGGGCCTTCAGCCGCGCCAGTTCGACCAGTTGCACTTGCGCCAGCGCCCCGCGCATGGCCTGGTTGACCACGCCCCAGTGCGGGCGCACTCCGCAGGCGCTTTCCAGCGCGCAATCGTGCTTGCCGCTATCGACGCAGGCGGTGAGGGCAATGGGGCCTTCGATCGCCTCGACAATATCGGCCAGGGTGATCGCCGCCGCCGGGCGCGCCAGCTGGATACCGCCGCCGGCGCCGCGCGTACCACGCAGCAGGCCGGCCTTGGAAAGTGCGGTCACCAGCTTTTGCACCGTGGGCAGCGGCAAGCCGGTTTCTTGCGCCAGATCGACGGCAGACACGCGCGAAAAGCCACAATGGCGCGCGGCGGCGCACATCGTGACAACGGCATAATCGGCCATACTGGACAGGCGCATCGGTCAACTCGCACGAAATCAGAGTGATTCGTTCCGATTTGCCACCTAGGTGCGGGAACCCGGCAATTCAACGCGCGAGGCCTTGTTGCGAGTCGTTAGCAGAAAACGCCCGAAAAAAAGGGGGCGGCGCCGATAGGAGCCGCCCCATAAAGTCGAGAACCCGTCGCGTAGTCGCGTCGAGCCCTTCGGGTCGCAAGGCAGCTGTTACCAGCAAAGTATCAGGTGATATTGTATAGAAGCGACAAGCCCGGGCCGCCAGGAATGAAAAACGCCGTCATAATTGCACCCGGATTGATACATATCGCACGATTGGACAGCATCGCATCGCTTTGCCATAGCCGGGTTATGCTATTCCGCCTGATCCGCCCGGCGATCTTCGCCCTTGATCCCGAACGTGCGCACCGCTTGACAGTGGCCGCGCTGAAAGCCTTGCCGCACCGTGCACCGCAGCCGCTGGACGGGCCACTGGCGACGCAAGTGGCTGGCCTGACCTTCGCCAACCCGCTGGGCATGGCCGCCGGGTTTGACAAGGATGGCGAGGTGCCCGATGCGCTGCTGGGGCTGGGGTTCGGCTTTGCCGAGGTCGGCTCGATCACCCCGTTGCCGCAAGCGGGCAACCCCAAGCCCCGCCTGTTCCGGCTGGCCGAGGACCATGCGGTGATCAACCGGATGGGCTTCAACAATCGCGGCGGCGAGGAGGCAGCGGAGCGGCTATCCCGCCGCCAGCGTCGCGGAATCGTCGGCATCAACATCGGCGCCAACAAGGACAGCACAGATCGTGTGGCCGACTATGCCCACATGGCCCGATTGATGGCCCCGCTGGCCGATTACCTGGCGGTCAACATCTCCAGCCCCAACACCCCCGGCCTGCGCGCCTTGCAGGATGAAGGCGCCTTGACCGGGCTGATGGATGCCGTGCTGGAGGCGCGCGGTGACCTGGCGGTGCCGGTGTTCCTGAAAGTGGCGCCCGATCTGGAGCCCGCCGATATCGATGCCATCGCCCGCATCGCCATGGATAAGCGGCTCGCCGCGCTGATCGTGTCGAACACCACGATTGCCCGCCCGCCGCTAAAATCGGCCCATGCGGGCGAGGCGGGCGGCCTCTCGGGCGCGCCGTTGAAAGGCCCGGCACTGCAACGGTTGCGCGATTTTCGAAAGGCAACCGGCGGCGGCATGCCGCTGGTGGGCGTGGGCGGCATCGCCACGGCAGAAGATGCGTGGCAACGCATCCGCGCGGGCGCATCGCTGGTGCAACTGTATTCTGCCATGGTCTATCGCGGACCCGGCATTGCGCGGGAGATCACCACAGGCCTCGAACGCCTGATGAGTCAATACGGTTATGGCAGCATTGCGGAAGCGGTCGGAAGCGAATAGCATTTCGCACATGCAACATATCCGCCGCTTCGCCCTGCTGCTCGCACCGCTGGTGCTGGCTGCGTGCACCACCGTTCCCGCGCCTTCCAGTCCGATCGCGTCAACCGGATTGGTCAGTGCCGCCGATCCGCGCGCGGCCGAGGCCGGAGCGACCATTCTGCGGCAAGGCGGCACTTCCACCGATGCCGCCATCGCCGTGATGCTGGCGCTGACCGTGGTTGAACCGCAGAGTTCGGGCATCGGCGGCGGCGGGTTCTACCTGCGCGCCAGTTCCGCGGGCGAAGTGACCACGCTGGACGGGCGCGAGACCGCACCTGCCGCCGCCACGCCTGACTGGTTCCTCAACGCGGATGGCACGCCGCGCCCCTTCCCCGAAGCGGTAGTCACCGGCCTGTCCATCGGCGTGCCGGGCAATGTCGCCCTCGCCGCCGAGGCACACGAACGGTACGGCAGCCTGCCGTGGGCCGCGCTGTTTGCCCCCGCGATTGCCCTTGCGCGCGACGGCTGGGTGGTGACCCCGCGGTTCCGCGAATTCCTCCAGCAGGGGGCCAACCGCGCCGCCTTGACGGCAGAAGGCCGCGCGCTGTTCTACAATGCGGCTGGCGAACCGCTGGCCACGGGTGCCACGGTGCGCAATCCGGCGCTGGCCGATACGCTGGCGGCATTGGCACAAGCCGGGCCGGCTTCATTCTACAATGGCCCGATGGCTGCCGGCATGGCCAGCGTGATCGCTGCGGCAACGCCCGGCGAGGCGGACATGACCACCGCCGATTTCGCCACTTATTCGGCCGCCTGGCGCGACAGCCCGTGCGGGGTTTACCGGCGATACCGGATTTGCGGCATGGGTCCGCCCAGTTCTGGTGCCAGCACGGTCTATGCCGTCCTGAAGCAGCTCGAACGGTTTGATCTGGCAGCGCTGGGCCCGCAATCGCCCACCAGCTGGCACCTGTTCGCTGAAAGCCAGCGCCTCGCTTACGCCGACCGCGAACTGTACCTGGCCGACGCCGATTTTCTGCCGGTGCCGCTGGCCGGGTTGATGGACCCCGATTACCTGGCCGCGCGCGGCGCGTTGATCTCCGCCACCACCCGCATGTCCACCGCCGTTGCCGGAACCCCGGCGGGTGCGACGGTGGCGCTGGCCGATGGTGACGAGCCGGAGGAGCGCGGCACCAGTCACTTCGTGGTGGTAGACGGCCAGGGCGCTGCCGTTTCCTATACATCGACCATCGAAGGCGGCTTTGGCTCGGGCCACATGTATGGTGGCTTCTACCTCAATAACGAGCTGACCGATTTCAGCTTCGTGCCGCAACGTGACGGGCAGGTAGTGGTCAACCGGGTGGAAGGCGGCAAGCGGCCGCGCAGCTCGATGGCGCCCACGGTGGTCTTTGCCCCCGATGGCACGCTGGTGCTGGCGGTGGGCGCGGCCGGCGGCGGGACAATCCCGATCCAGGTGGCCAAGGCACTGATCGGCGTGATCGACTGGGGCCTGCCGGTTGCCGAGGCGATTGCCTTGCCCGGCCTCTATTCTCCCGGCGATGCGATCGTGGTGGAGGAAGGCTCGCCCTTGCTGGCCATGCAGGCTCAGCTTGAGGCAATGGGCCACACCGTGCAGGCGCGGCGGCTGCCGTTCAAGGCCAATGCCGCCCAGCTGGTCGGCGGGCGATGGACCGGCGCAGCTGATCCGCGCAGCGAAGGTGTCGCTATTCAACCCTGATCTTGCCGCACCTCCTTCTTGCCCGGAAACCGGCGCTCGCCTAATCAGTTGCCCGGGAAACTGTCAGGCACAGCATCAAGCGGCCGACACAGGGGAGTGCGCGGGCCTTGCAACTGGATGATATCGCGGCGGCGCAAAGTCTGGTCGGCCTGTTTCTGTCGCGCGCCGACGAGCGGGGCGACAAGCCATTCCTGACCGCCAAGGTGGAGGGTCGCTGGACGGCCATCTCCTATGCCCAGGCCGCGCAGCAAGTGTGCCTGATGGCCGAGCGGCTGGTGGCCTTGGGCCTCAACCCGGGCGACCGGGTAATGCTGGTATCCGAAAACCGGCCAGAATGGTGCTTGGCGGACCTGGCGATCATGGCCGCAGGCTGCATCACCACGCCGGCCTACACCACCAACACCGAAGGCGATCACTGCCACATCCTGGATAACAGCGGTGCGCGCGCAGTGGTGGTTTCAACCGACAAGTTGGCCCGCCCGCTGGGGGCCGCCATGCTCCGCAGCGGACAGGCCGAGCACCTGGTGGCGATCGAGCCGATGGGCAACGCACAGACCGGCAGCTTCACCATCCATCAGTGGGAACAGATGCTGGTGGGCGATCCGGTGGCGGCGCGCACGGCGGTAGAGGCGCGAATGGCCAGCGTCACCCGGCACGACATGGCCTGCATCATCTACACCAGCGGCACCAGCGGCTCCCCGCGCGGGGTGATGCTACACCACGGCGCGATCCTGCACAATGTGGAGGGTGCGGGTGAGATACTCAGCCAGGATTTCAGCTGGGGTGAGGAGCGGTTCCTGTCATTCCTGCCCTTGAGCCACGCGCTTGAACACACTGCGGGGCTGTACCTGCCGATCGGGCTGGGCGCCGATATCTGGTTTGCCGAGGGGCTCGACAAGCTGTCCAGCAACCTCGAGGAAGCCAGCCCCACCTTCATGATCGTGGTCCCCCGCCTGTTCGAGATCCTGCGCGAAAAGCTGATCAAGACGGTGGAGAAGCAAGGCGGCGCGGCACAGTTCCTGTTGCAACGCGCGATCCGGCTGGGCGAGCGGCAGATTGCCGGCAAGTCCTCGCCCAAGAATGCACCGGTCAGCGCGCTGCTCAACCTCACGCTGCGGCCCAAGGTGCGCGCGCGGTTTGGCGGGCGGATCAAGGCGCTGGTCTCGGGCGGAGCGCCGCTTAACCCGGAGGTGGGCGGCTTCTTCCAGGCGATGGGCCTCGTCATGCTGCAAGGATATGGCCAGACCGAGAGCGCGCCGGTCGCCTCGTGCAACCGCCCTTCGGCTGGCATCCGCCTTGATACTGTTGGCCCGCCGATGAAGGGTGTGGAGGTCAGGATCGCCGAGGACGGGGAAATCCTGATCAAGGGCGAGCTGGTGATGAAAGGCTACTGGCGCAATCCGGAAGCCACCGCTGCGGCGATGAGCGGTGACTGGTTGCACACCGGCGATATCGGCCATCTCGACGAGGCCGGTCGCATCGTCATCACCGATCGCAAGAAGGACATCATCGTCAACGACAAGGGCGACAACATCGCCCCGCAGAAGCTGGAAGGGATGCTGACCCTGCAGCCCGAAATCGCGCAAGCCATGGTCAGCGGCGACAAGCGCCCGTTCATGGTGGCGCTGCTGGTGCCCGATGCCGAGTGGCTGAAGAAATGGGCAAAGGAGAACGGCGTCGAAGCGAGCCTAACGGAGCTGAAAGGCAACCCGGCGTTCCTGAAAGCGGTCAAGGCGGCGGTCGATCGCACCAATGGCGAGCTGTCGGTGATCGAGAA
>JAZKFK010000473.1:0-1926 GCA_040386475.1 Pseudomonadota bacterium
CCAGGTCCAGCTTCAGGCGGCTGTCGGCGGCATATTCGCTGCGCGGATAGCGGCGAATGATCTCGTTCAGCGCGCGCTGCGCCTGCAGGGTGATCGCCTGGTCACGCTCCACGTCGCTGATCTGTTCGTAATAGCACATGGCGATCAGGTAATAGGCGTAAGGGGCATCGCGGTTGCCCGGATGGATCGAGATGAACCGCGTGGCCGACTGGATCGATTCGTTGTAATTGCGGTTGGCGTAATAGGCGAAGGCGCTCATCAACTGCGCCCGGCGGGCCCACGGCGAATAGGGGTGCTGGCGCTCAACTTCATCGAACAGCGCGGCAGCAATCTGCAGATCGCCGCGATCGAGCCGCCCCTTGGCCGCGTTGTACAGCGTCTCCACATCGCGCGCCACGTAGGCCGTCTCGCGGCTGTTGGTCCCGCCACCACTGCCGGCACAGCCGGTCAGCGCAACGGCGGACAGGGCCGCAGCGGCCAGCAACAAGGTCTTGCGCGACAGGATATTCGAATGGCTCATGGGCCAAGCCTATAACCAGCGCGCCGATGAACGCCAAGTGAAAGCCGCAAGCCTGTCACCGGTGGCGAAACGCGCCTGACAATGGCGATGGACTTGGCCCGGATTCCGGTCATAGTCGGCCCTGTCGGCGGCAAGGCTGGCATCCATTTCCACCACGGGGGTGCGTGATTTGACTGAAGCAGCCGAGGGCCCGACGCGCCACAAGGGTCTGATCCTGTCAGAAAGTCGCCCCCTGCGGATCTTCAGCTTCTTCCTGTTCTATATGAGCCAGGGCCTGCCTTATGGCCTGACCACTACGGCCCTGCCAATCTGGGTGGCGGCCAACGGCGGCACCAGCGGGCAGGTCGCCGCGATAGTGGCCATGGCCTACCTGCCGTGGAGCTGGAAGTTCATCATCGCCGCGCTGATCGATCGCTATGCCTACCTGCCGATGGGGCGCCGGCGCGCCTGGCTGATCGGGGCGCAAGTGCTGATGTCCGCGGGGTTCCTCTCGGCCGCGCTGCTGGCGCCGGGGCCAACCGATATCGATGTGCTGCTGGTGGTCACTTTCCTGGTCATGGCCGGCGGGGCCACGCAGGATGTGGCGGTGGACGGACTGGCGGTGGATATCCTGCCCGAGAAGGAACAGGGCACGGCCAGCGCCTTCATGTTTGGCGGTCAAGCCACCGGCGGCGCTTTGGCGGCGGCGGGCGCATCGGCGAGCCTGCAATACCTCGGCTCTGCCACCACGTTCCTGCTGTTCATCCCGTTCCTGATGATCCCCACGATTTATGCGATTGTCCTGCGCGAGCGGCCAGGCGAAAAGCGCTTTCCGTGGAGCAAGGGCCAGACCGCGCAGGTCAATCTTGATCGCGTGGCGGAAAACTGGCTGGAAATCTTCCGCGTTACCTTCCGGTCGCTGTTCAAGGGCCCAAGCCTGCTGTTCGTGGCCGCGCAAAGCCTGCAGCGTACGTCGGGCGGCATGACAGTGCCGATGTTCCCCCTGCTCGCCACGGCCTATGTCGGGCTGGACGAGACGACTTACGGCTCGCTCGTCTCCACCTCGGACCTGGTCACCGCGATCATCGGCATTGGGGTGGGCAGCGTGATTACTGCCAAGCTGGGGGCGCGCATTGCCACGGTAGCGGTCAGCATTGCGTTTGTCGGCGCGCTGGCCTTCCTGCTGCTGGGGCAAAGCGTGTGGGCGGCGGGCACCAGCAATTTCATCTTCACTTATGGAGTGTTCGGGCTGATCACGCTGCTGTTCAGCGCCTGTACCAACCCGCTGCGGATGCAATTGTGCGATCCGCGCGTGTCGGCCACGCAGTTCACCATCTACAATTCCATCTCCAACCTACCCGTTTCGATCGGCGCCACGCTGTTCGCGACACTGGGCGGGGTCGAAAACCTGCCCAAGCCGCTGATGG
>JAZKFK010000474.1:0-1697 GCA_040386475.1 Pseudomonadota bacterium
GAGGTGTTCGCCTTCTGGGACGAGGTCGGCGTGGGCAAGGGCGCGGGCGTGCAGTATTCCAGCACCTATCGTTTCGATAACCGCTACCTGCTGGATATCGCGGCGCAGCACCCGGACCGGATTGTCCCGGTGGTGATCCTCGATCCGGTGGATGCGGCGACCCCCGCCACGCTGGAACGGATGACCAGCGAGAACCGGATCGCCGGGGTGCGCTTCACCGGATCGCCCACCAACGGCGAGTTCGTGTTCCTCAGCGATGCGGCCGCGCCTGCGTGGCAAATGGCCAACCAGCTGGGCCTGACCATCGTGCTGATGCCGATCGGCGGCGATACGGCGGCGGCCATGGCCAAGGTGGCGGAGCATGCCGCGCGCTATCCCAACGTCAACATCCTGCTGGATCACATCGGTTTCCCGCGGCCTGAGGCGCTGCCCGCAACCCACGGCCTGACCCCGCAGCACCTGGCGCTGCGCGCGCACGAGAACGTCTATTACAAGTTCACCACGCTGCTGATCGAACAACTCCACGCCAGCCATACGCCAGAGAAGCCGTTCCTGGAGCACATGGTGCAGACGTTCGGGGCCGACAAGATGACCTGGGGCAGCGACGTGGGCAACACGCCGGGATCGATGTTCGCTTGGGTGCAATATGCGCTGGATGCAGCATCTGGCCTGGGCGACACCGATATGCGCAACCTGTTCTGGAATACGGCCGAAGCGATCCACGTGCCCGGTGGACGCGGGCGGGCCTGATCGAGCCTTAGGGCCTGATAGAATTTACGAGCCTCATAGGTGGGGCAGCTCCCTCATCGGTAGCCCTGCCTGACCGGGCGCCCTGTTCATCAGCAGGGCGCCCGCCCCTTTTTGGGAATACCCGATGATGGCTGCACCCGATCCCTTGTTTGCATTGTCCGGCAAGGTGGCGCTGATCACCGGCGGCACCAGCGGGATTGGCCGCATGATCGCTGCCGGGCTGTGCGCGCGGGGCGTGCGAACCTACATCACCGGGCGCGATGCTGCGGTAGCAGCCAGCGTAGCCGATGAGATTGCCCGCGAGACGGGTGGCACCTGCTATGGGCTGGCGGCAGACCTGGCCGATCCCGCCGCACCACAAACGCTTGCGGCTGCTTTGGGCGAGCGCGAACCTGCGCTGCACCTGCTGGTCAACAATGCTGGGGCCAATGCGCCCGGTAGCCTTGCGACATGCACCGTGCCCGACTGGGACCAGGTGATGGCCGTCAATGTGCGCGCGGCCTTCTTCCTCACCCAGCAATTGCTGCCATTGCTCAAGGCGACGGCCAGTGAGGGCGATCCGGCGCGGATCATCAACCTCGGCTCGATTGGCGGATTGCATATTCCAGGTTGGGAAGCGCATCCGTACAATGCTTCCAAGGCGGCGATGCACCATCTCACGCGCTCGCTGGCGAAAGCGCTGGGGCCGGAGCGGATCACGGTCAACGCCATCGCGCCGGGGCCATTCCCCTCGCGGCTGACCGATACCGCCAGCGCCGCCGTGCAGGCCAGCGTGGCGAGTTACGTGCCGCTCGGTCGCCCGGGCGAGGCGGATGACGTGGTCGGCGCGGTGGTGTTCCTTGCCAGCCGTGCGGGAGCCTACGTCAACGGCGCCACGATCCCGCTCGACGGCGGCTATATCGCCGCGCTCTAGCGCTTACTTGCGCGGATAGTCGGCCGCGTTCAGC
>JAZKFK010000475.1:0-2931 GCA_040386475.1 Pseudomonadota bacterium
CGTTCTCCGGCCTCGACGCGATCAACCAGGGCAAGCTGGAAGTGCTGATCAAGGGCCTGGCCGACAAGGGCGTGACGGTAATCTTCTCCACCCATGTGATCGCCCATGCCGAGCGGCTGTGCGAAGGCATCGCCATTATTGCCGGCGGCAAGGTGCCGTTTGCGGGCCGGGTGGACGAAGCGCGCGACCGGATTCCGGCGCAAGTGCGGCTGGAAACCACCGCGGAAGATGGCCCGTGGGTGTCCGCGCTGCCCGCTGCCACGCGCAAGGTGGGATCGTTCCGCTTCTTCCCGCTGCCTGAAAGCGGGATCGAGCCGCTGCTGAAAGCCCTGATCGAAGGCAATGCGGGCATCCGCTCGCTCAGCATCGAGCGGGCGGGCCTGCACGATGCCTTCGTTGCCATTGCGGGCGAGGCCGCCGCCGCGCGGCTGGTGACCTCGCCCGAAGTGGAGGAAGCGGAATGACCCCGCAGGACTTGCCCATCGCCAATGGCCGCCTGCCGCTGTGGCGCGCCGCCTGGGTAGTGGCGCGGCGTGATTTCGTGGCTATCCTGTTCAGCCGCGCGTTCATCTTCTTCCTGCTTGGCCCGCTGTTCCCGCTGGTGGTCGGCGGGTTGGCTGCGGGCGTTGGCGGACAAGGGCAGAACCAGGCCCTGTCGGCCGATGTCGGTCTGGCCATGCCGGCAGATGACGTTTCCGCCATGCTCGCCGCGCGCGAGGAGCTGGCGGCCAGGCTGGGCCCAGTGGTGCCGCCGTTCGTGGTGCTGAAGCGGTTGGAGCCGGGCGAAGTGTTCGATGCGGCGCCATTGCTGGAGCGGCGCGAGGGGCAGCTGGCGGCAGTGGTGACCGGCACGCTGGACAGCCCGATCCTGACCGCGCCCGAAGGCAACCTGGCGCGGTGGAGTGGCACGATCAGCCTGATCGCCGCCACCGCCGCGCAGTCCGACCCGACGGCCTACCCCGCCGTGGGCACGATCCCCGTGGCCACCAGCGGCGCCAGTGAGAATCGCGGTCGCTATGAAACCGCGCGCTCCAGCCAGGTAATCCTGTTCATGCTGATCATGCTGCTGGCCGGCATGGTGCTGTCCAACCTGGTGGAGGAAAAGGGCAACAAGATCATCGAGATCCTGGCTGCCGCGATCCCGATGGACGCGGTGTTCATGGGCAAGCTGTTTGCCATGCTGGCGATCAGCGTGGTGGGCATCACCGTATGGGGCACCACCGGGGCCACGCTGCTGGCAATGGGCGGACGCAGCTTGTCCGACTTTGCCAATCCGGGCGTGGGGTGGCCGCTGTTTTTCCTGCTGGGCGCGACTTACTTTGGCATGGGCTACCTGCTGCTCGGCTCAATTTTCCTGGCGGTCGGCTCGATGGCGGCCACCGTGCGCGAAGTGCAGACCCTGTCGATGCCGGTAACGATGAGCCAGATCCTGGTGTTCCTGTTCGCCAGCATGGCCCTGAACCACCAGGGCGAATGGATCGACTACGCGGCGGTGATCTTCCCCCTCAGCTCGCCCTTCGCCATGCTCGGCCGCGCGGCGATAGACGAGGCGTTGCTGCCGCATGTGGCGGCAGTGGCATGGCAGGCGGTCTGCGTGGCACTGTTCATCAAGGTCGGGGCGGGCCTGTTCCGCCGCCGGGTGCTGAAGAGCGGGCCGCAGGGCACGGCCAAGTCACGCTCGCTGTTGACGATGGTGGGCGGCTTGTTCACCTTGGGTTCGGCCCGCAAGGGCTAAGGAGCCGGACATGACGCAGACCCCAGTTTCCCTCGGCCCAGTTGCCCTCGGCCCAGATTCCCGCGGCAATGTTTCGCGGCGTTCGCTGCTGACCTGGCTGGCCGCCGGTGCCGCCATGCCAATCGTCGCCGCCTGCGGATCGGCGGCGCAGGCGCAACAGACCTATCCCGTGCGTTATACCGAGGCCGAATGGCGCCGCCGCCTCAGCCCGGCCGCGTTCCACGTGCTCCGCGAGGAGGGGACCGAACGGGCCTTCTCCAGCCCGCTGGATCGCGAGCATCGCCGCGGCATGTTCCACTGCGCCGGATGCAACAACGCGGTCTATTCGTCCGCCCACAAGTTTGACAGCGGCACCGGCTGGCCCAGCTTCTATCGCGAACAGCCGCGCTCGGTAGGCTACGCCACCGATTACCTGCTGGGTTATCCGCGCCGGGCGATCCATTGCGCCGATTGCGGCGGGCACCTGGGCCACGTGTTCGATGATGGACCCGCGCCCACTGGCAAGCGTCACTGCATCAACGGCGTGGCGCTGGTGTTCCGGCCCGCTTGACGTCGCCCACCTGCAGCGCGGCGACGATCACGGCCAGATCGGCAAACTGGAACGTGTCCTCGAACACCAGGCCATAGGCGTTGTCGCGCCGCCAGCGGACCTTGGCGTTGATTTCACCCAGATCGCGCGCCGCCAGCCGCACGCGCTGACCCAGCGCATGGCGGGTGTCGCAGATCACCTTGGCGCCCTGCTGCGACAAGTCCAGCACGCGTGCCGGACTGGCCGTTGCCCCGGCCAGCAGCTGCGCGCTGATGTCCAGGTTGACGCGGATCGGCCGCTTGGCGAACCGCGTGGGGCCCTCCAGCAGCCGCTCGATATCGGCGGCCTGGGCAAACCGCAGCCCGGCACGGTCGCCTTCCTGCCACACCAGTTCCAGCTGGTGCCGATCGCCGTTGGGGAATTCCAGCGTCAGGTATTCGGTTTCGGGCAGCGGGTGGAACAGCTTGATATTGACCCCGCTGTGCGACGCGTCGCGCACCACGCACATGAATTCGCCCTGTTTGCAGGCCAGCTTGGCCGCCCGCATCAGCAAGGCAAAGCGTGGCGATTCGCGCTGGTCTGCTCCCGGCATGACCGGAGTGGCGGCTTGGGCAATAAGGCCGTCACGGCGCATGGCTTCGCGCATATCGTCTCCAGCAAATATCGC
>JAZKFK010000476.1:0-2351 GCA_040386475.1 Pseudomonadota bacterium
AGGCTTCATAGCGGATCTGGTCGGGGTTCATCATGGTCAGCCGCTCGGTCACCTTGAGTTGATCGGAATTGGGGGCCGGACCCATCGACATGCCGGGACGGAAGTTGGTCGTTTCGATCACCAGCGTATCGCCGTCCCAGCGGCCAAACGAATAGCCCAGGTCAAACTGCACCGCGGCGGGCGGCGGAGTGCCGCCGATGTGCACCAGCCGCGTCTCGTGGATCATCTCCAGGCTGATGGCCACCAGGCCGGGCGACTGGAACACTTCGATCCCGGCGTTGTAGGCCCCCGGCAGCATCGAACTGGGCATGCCGCGCGTCAGGCAGCGATCGAAGATGCCGAAATCGTCCATGTCCTCGAACACTTCGGTGTTCCAGCTGGTCCGTTCCTCGGCGCGCAGTCGTTGGCCCAGTGCGGTCAGCGGCGGGTAGCGGCCATTGGCGGGCTCCATCACCATCGAAGTCTGGCGCAGCGGATGGCCACGCTCGGCCCAGTGGCCCATGGACATCACGCCCACCTCCACTTCCTCGTCATAGCGATCGAGCTGGAACTGCGCTTCCTCGAACGAGGCGGCATATTCCTCGTCGGTCAGGAAGGCGCGGGTGCCGTATTGGGCCGGGCGTTCCCGTGGGGTCTGGCCCAGGTAATCGACCGGCCAGGTTCCGCGAAGGTCAGGATCACCCCAGGCGGTGCGCGGAACCTGCCACCCGGCGGGCGGCGGCTGAAACCGCGCGGCCATCTGGGCTTCGATGCCAGGTTCGTTGCCTTGTTCCTGCGCAAGCCCCGGCGCACCAGCCAAGGCCAGGCACACGGCGACCGCCAATGCTCGCTTGTTCATCCCTCTCTCCCCTGCGCGCCAGACTATGCCCGGGGTATGCCCCGTGGCAAGCGCGCCGTTACTTGTGCACGCTGCCCTCCAGCCTGGCGCGGTTGACCCAGGTGCCGTGGACCTGGCTGCGCAAGGGCAGGCCGGTCAGCACGCGGGCGACTGGACCTTTTTCCACCGCATCTGCCTCGACCACCCACAGCTCGCTGGAATAGTCCGCCGGGTTGGGGCTGTTGGGCACGTCGATCACCATCAGCAGCCAGCCGCCGTGCGCCGGATCGGCGGCGGGAACGTGCGCCGGTTCGCTTATCGCGGCGCCCGGCGGCACTTCCATCATCGACAGGCGGCCGTTGCCCGGCTCGATCCGCAGCAGGGCGTTGAAGTTGGCCCCCACCGGGCCGCCCAGCATCGGCGGGCCCTTGGCCTGCGGGTTCATCGAGAGATACCACGCGCGGTTGTAGGGGCGGCCCTGATCGGCATCGGCCAGGCGGCACAGATCACCGGGAGGGCCGAGCGGGCGTTCCGCAATGGCAGGCGCATCCTTGCTCATGTCGATGGTCCAGCGGGTAAGCGCGCCTTGCAGTTCGCGCTGGTCGATATGCACCCCGCCCGCTTCGCGCATGAAGGCAAAGGCGTTGGAATTGGTCAGGCACAAGTCGATGTGCACCAGATCGCCGTCATCGTACGCATTGACCTCGTGGAAGCACGACACGCCCACCGGCCCTTCGATCCAGATCATTTCCGACACGTCGCCATAGCGCGGCATGATGCCGATGTAGCTCGGCTTGTCCTGATGATGCGCCCAGTGCGCGCCGCCGTCCTTCAGCCGGTCGAGATCGGCCAGCGTGGGGAAGATCGGGAAGATGGCGTACTTCTGCGTGATCACGAAGTCGTGGATGGTCGACAGGTACGGCTGCTCGAACCACTGTTCTTTCACCAGCTTGCCGTCCTTGTCGGCAATGCAATAGGCCACGTTGGGATCGCACAGGCCGCCCGCTTCATAGCCGAAGAAGAACAGCTCACCGGTTTCGGGATCGACCCTTGGGTGCGCGGTAAAGGTCTGACTTTTAAGCTTTCCTTCGTAATCCCACTTGCCCACGGTGGCCAGCGTGTGCGGGTTTACCTCGTAGCCGCGGCCGTCTTCCTTGGTCATGAACAGGCGACCCGCGTGCCACACCGGCGTGGTGTTGGCCAAGGTGCGGTCCACGCCTTCAACCGCGGGATCATCGGTGAACGGATTGCGATAGCGGCCAAACAGCGCCTTGCGCGCCGCCTTCTCGGCCAGGTAACGTTCGGTCTCGACATAGCGGATGTCGAAATCCACGCTGGTTCCATTGGGGCCGCGCTCGATAT
Source organism: Pseudomonadota bacterium (assembly GCA_040386475.1). Taxonomy (GTDB): domain Bacteria; phylum Pseudomonadota; class Alphaproteobacteria; order Sphingomonadales; family Sphingomonadaceae; genus Alteraurantiacibacter. The sequence goes on from JAZKFK010000476.1 coordinate 2,180, forward strand.
TGAAGCGGGCGATCATGCCATCGTGGTTCAGCGCAATATCATCGTCGAACATCGGCGCGTGGGCATTGTCCGGCACGGCGCGGAAGAAGTCCCCTTCCACCTCGGCGGGAATGGTCCCTTCCACCGGCAGGTTGCGCAGCGAAAGCTCCATCCGCCGCGGGGTGTTGGTGCC
>JAZKFK010000477.1:0-3464 GCA_040386475.1 Pseudomonadota bacterium
GCCAGCGGCACCTGCGTGCTTTCGTCTTCCTCACGCAGGAAATCCACCGCGCCGGTCATCTGCACGCGGGCAGCAAACGGGATCAGCCGCTTGCCCTCGGCCATTTGCCGGAAGGCGAAGTCCAGCGACGACTGCAAAATGTAGGCCAGCTTCTGCTCGCGCAGCGAGAGGTCGGTTTCCCCGGTCATTTCTTGCGCGGTCATTTCTTGCCTGCTTCTTTCTTCTTCTTCATCGCATCATGGAACCGGTCGGCCCAGCCGGGCTTCACCAGTTGTTCGGCGCGGACCATGCGCAGTTCGCCATCGGCGACATCGCGGCTGACCGCGCTGCCCGCCGCCACGATGGCATCGGCACCGATCCGCACCGGCGCGATCAGCGCAGAATTGGAGCCGATGAAGGCACCAGCCCCAATCTCGGTCCGGTGCTTGAAATAGCCATCGTAATTACACGTGATCGTGCCCGCGCCAATGTTGGCCCGCGCGCCCACCGTGGCATCGCCGATGTAACTGAGATGGTTGGCCTTGGCGCCCTCGCCCAGCGTAGCGTTCTTGACCTCGACAAAGTTGCCCACCTTGGCGCCCTTCTCCAGCACCGCTCCGGGCCGCAGCCGCGCATAGGGGCCAATCTCCACCCCTTCAGCCAGCGTCGCGCCTTCAAGATGGCTGAAGGCGCGGATGGTGACATTGTCGGCCACGGTCACGCCCTTGCCGAAGATCACGTTGGGTTCCACCAGCACGTCCTTGCCCAGCACGGTATCATAGCTGAAGAACACCGTATCCGGCGCGATCAGCGTGGCCCCTTGTGCCATCGCCTTCAGGCGCCGGGCGTGCTGGAAGCGCGCCTCGGCTGCGGCCAGTTCCTCGCGGCTGTTGATGCCGGCCACCTCATCCTCGTCAGGCGTGATGATCACCGCGCACGGCACCTCGGCCCGGATCGCCACGTTGACGATGTCGGGCAGGTAGAATTCACCCTGCGCATTGCTGTTGCCAATCTCGCCCAGCAGCGTGAACAGCACATCCCCGCGCACCGCCATCAGGCCGGAATTGCACAAGGGGCAATCGCGCTCCTCGTCATCGGCATCCTTGAATTCGACCATCTTCACAATGGTATCGCCATCGGCAATCACGCGGCCATACTGGCGCGGCTCCCACGGCTTGAAGCCCAGCACCACGGCGGCGGGGGCATCGTCGGCGTGCAGCCGCTTGAGCATCGCCAGCATGGTGTCGCTGCGCACGAAGGGCACATCGCCATACATGATCAACACGTCGCCGGTGAAACCCTCCAGCGCGTCCTTGGCCTGCATCACCGCATGGCCGGTGCCCAGCTGGCGATCCTGCACGGCAAAGGTCACGCGGCCAGCCAGCCTGTCTTCCACCTGCTCGCGCGCTTCGCCCACTACCACCACGGTTCGCGCCGCGCCGATCCGGGCGACCTCGTCCAGCAAGTGCTCGATCATCGGCTTGCCGGCGATTTCGTGCAGCACCTTGTGGCGCTGGCTCATCATCCGGGTGCCCTTGCCGGCGGCGAGGATGATAGCGGCAATGGGGGCGGCGATTTGGGGCGTGGGTTCGGTCATGGCGGAAAAGGCCATGCCACCAAATGATTGCGGATTCCACACCGCTGCGCCACAGGCTGCGCGGATGAGCACCTTTCCTTTTCGCATCGTCGGTTTTGACCTGGATGGCACGCTGGTGGATTCCGCGCTGGACCTGTGTCCGGCGGTCAACGTAGCCCTCAACGCAGCGGGCCGCGAGGCGGTGAGCCTTGACGTAACGCGCGGCCTGATCGGCGGCGGCGCACGGCGGATGCTGGAGCGCGCGCTGGAAGTGACCGGCGGCCCGGTGCATGGCGACGAGTTCGAGGAACTGGTGGCCGTGCTGCTCGATCATTACGGCCGCAACATCGCCGCCAACACGGTCACTTATCCCGGCTGCCTGGCCGCGCTGGACGTGCTGGCCGCACATGGCTGCCATCTGGCCGTGGTGACCAACAAGGCCGAGGACCTGGCCCGCCAGTTGATCGAGGAACTGGGCATTACGCACCGCTTCGCCAGCATCGTGGGCGGCGATACGCTAGGCCGCGAACGGGCCAAGCCCGCGCCCGACCTGATTCACGAAACGATCGCCCGCTGCGGCGACGGCACCTTCGCCATGGTCGGCGATTCCAGTTTTGACGTGATGGCCGCGCGTAACGCCGGGGTACCGGTGGTGGCGCTCAGCTTCGGCTACCACGACAAGCCACCGCACGAGCTGGAAGCCGATGCCCTGATCGACCACTTCGACGACCTTGTAGGGGCGCTGGAAACCCTCGCCTAGGTTTCCACCACCTTCACCAGCCGCCGCTCCATCGGGGCGAGCACGCCGGCCAGTTCGTGTCCGCGCTTCAGCACCTGGCCGTGCTCGCCATACAGCGCCCACATGCCTTGCCGGTTGCGCAAGTCAGGGCGCTTTTCCACGCGCATCTGCGGCACGTCGGCCGTGCGGCGAAAAGCGCAGAATGTGGCGCAATCGCGGGTAAAGCTCATCGCATAATCGCGCCACTCGCCAGCCGCGACCATGCGCCCATACAGGTCGAGGATGCGCCCCAGTTCGGCCCGGTCGAACCCCACTTGCGCAAAACCGCCATGGGCTGGACGAGCGTGCGGGAAGGGAACGATGGTGGGACCGCTGCCAGCCCCCGCCATCAGCCGTCTGTCCCGCTCTTGCGATTGGCGGCAACGGGCTTGCGGGCACCGCGCAGCTCGGCCAGTTCGGCGCGCATGGCGGCCAGTTCCCGCTCCATCGCGTCGATCCGGCTGTTTTCGCTCTCGCACGGCTCGTCACACGGTGTGCCGTAAGGAATGAATTCGCGCAGCCACGTTTCCGCAGGCACCAACGTAGAGCGGGCCTTGAGGCCGATCATCGTGGCGCCTTCGGGCACATCATCGGTCACCACGGCATTGGCGCCCACGCGCGCGCGTTCGCCCACCGTGATCGGGCCGATCACTTGCGCGCCGCTGCCGATGATCACGTTGTCGCACAAGGTGGGGTGGCGTTTGCCGCCCACGCCGTTGGTGGGGTTGGTGCCGCCCAGCGTGACGCATTGGTAGATCGTCACATTGTCACCGATGTCGCAGGTCTCGCCAATCACGGTGAAACCGTGGTCGATAAAGAAGTTGCGGCCAATCTTGGCGCCGGGGTGAATGTCGATCGCGGTCAGCCAGCGGCTGAGGTGGTTGACCAGCCGGGCGAGGAAATACAGTTCCCCCACAAACAGCCAGTGTGCCACGCGGTGGAACCCCAGCGCCCAGACGCCGGGGTACAGCAGGATTTCCCCGCGTGATCGCGGCGCCGGATCACGGGCGCGGATCGAATCCAGGTACGAAGTGAGATTGTCGAACATCGCTCGCGAAAACCCGTTGCCTTGTAAAACTGTGTTTCACCAAACGCCGCTCAAAGCAAGCGTGGCTCCTCCGGACCGTGCAG
>JAZKFK010000478.1:0-4855 GCA_040386475.1 Pseudomonadota bacterium
ACATTCTAACATTTTTGACCTTACATGTTCCATGCGACCCGAAGGGCTCGTCCGACCCCGAATTTTTGCCCTCGTGCTTATAAGGTGCGAGGACATTTTTTCTTGGCTTCGGAATGTCCGCTTTCCACCGATCAAATCGGTCGCTCGGCAGACTGCGCCTGGGACCCGAAAGCGGACCGTCTGCTAACGACCCCAGTCCAGACCTTCCCGCAAGCCGCGCTCGACGCCCAATGCAAATGCCGCGTATCATGACGGCGTGGAACAAGCCGCCCGGTTTATTCGTTGTGTGGGAAACGGGTGAGGAGAACCGTAATGAACTTGATAATCTTATTGGTAGTTGGTGGCCTAATTGGCTGGGTAGCGAGCATGCTGGTAGGCGGCGGTGGCGGTATTCTGATGAATATCGTCGTGGGCATCGTAGGCGCGCTGCTCGCCGGTTTTCTACTCAATCCCTACATTGGCGGCGGCAACATCATGAGCGGTGATCTCAGCCTGAGCGCCATAGCTGTTTCGCTGCTTGGCTCGGTCGTTCTGTTGTTGGTTTTCAACATGGTCCGTCGACGTAGGATCTGAATCGCAAAGTTTGGCAACCACAACACCGGTGGCCGGAAGGCTGCCGGTGCTTTGTCGAGCGACGTATGCAGGGCCTCGATTGAACCCCTACCATTTAGCGCTCGGACCTGCTGATGTCCGCATTCCACCCTCTTATCGGACTTTAGCAATCGCCCGCCGCTCCCCGAAAGCGGGCAGTCGGCGAAATCGCAACCACCCTATCGCCCCTCACCCTCGCGCACATCCACCGGCGCGCCAGCATCGAACACCCGCACCCCTGCAATCCACGTCTGTAACACCCGCATCGTCCGTAAGCTTTGCGCGCTCGCCAGTAGCGGATCGCCATCCAGCACAACGAAGTCGGCCCGTTCGCCCACGGCCAGCGTGCCGAAGCGCCCTTCGGCAAACCCGGCATAGGCGCCGCCAGCAGTATAGGCGGCCAGCGCGGTTTCGCGGCTGACCGCTTCCTGCGGCTGCCAGCCACCCTCTGGTTGGCCATCTTGTCCGGTGCGGCTGATCGCCACGGCCATGCCTTCCAGCGGATCGGCCACTTCTACCGGCGCGTCCGAGCCGAAGGCCAGCGGCGCGCCTGCGGCCATGATCGAGCGCCACGCGTAGGCGCCCGCCAGCCGGTCTGGCCCCAACCGCGCTTCGGCCATCGTGCGGTCGCTGGCCTGATGGACCGGCTGCATCGAAGCAATGGTGCCGTGGCGGCCGAACAGCGGGATATCTGCCGGATCGACCACTTGCGCATGCTCGATCCGCCAGCGCCGATCCCCGGCAAAGTCCATCGACAACTGGTCAATCGCGTCCAGCGCATCGGCGTTGGCGGCATCGCCGATGGCGTGGATCGCCACCTGGAACCCGTCCATCGCAGCGCGGACCATCGAATTGCGTAATTGCGTGCCATCCAGCACCGGCAGTCCGCGATTGCGTGCATCGTCGGCGTAATCGGCCTTCAGCAACGCCCCGCGCGAGCCGAGCGCGCCATCCAGCCACAGCTTCACGCCATTCAGCCGCAGCCGGTCGTCATATAGCCACGTCGTGGGGCCGGTACCGCCGATCAGCAGCATGTTGGGCACAGAATCGGCATAGGCCATGATCCGCAGACGCAGCCCGCCGGTGTCGCCCGCGCGGCGGAAGGTCATCCAGTCTTCCGCGCTGGTGCCCATGTCGGCGACGGCGGTAACCCCGTGGCGCAGGAATTCCTGCTGCGCCTCGAACAGCGCCACGTCGCGGTCGCTGGCGCGGGGCGGGGGGACTTTGCTGAGCACCAGGGCTTGCGCGTTGTCGACCAGCACGCCTGCGGGCGCGCGCGAACCGGCTCCACTACCCCCTTGGCGGATGATGCGCCCACCGGCGGGATCGGCTGTCTGCGCGGTGATCCCGGCGGCGGTAAGCGCCGCGCTGCTGACCCACACCGCGTGGCTATCGGCGCGTTCCAGCACGATTGGGCGGCCACTGGCTACGGCGTCAAGCTCGGCGGCGGTGGGCAGGCGGCCCAGGCCCCAGGTCACCTCGTTCCAGCCGCGCCCGACCAGCCACGGGCTATTGGGATTGCGTTCCGCATAGGCGGCGACCAGCGCCAGCGCCTCGTCCAGGCTGCGCGTCTGCGACAGGTCGAGCGTGAGCTTGCTGAGGCCCAGGTCCATCACATGGGCGTGACTGTCGATCAGGCCGGGGATGACCGTGCGGCCGCCAAGGTCTTCGCGATAGTCGATCCGGCTGCGCGGGCGGTCGCCGAAATCGAGCAGTTCGATGATGCGGCCTTCATCGTCCACCACCATGCCGGCGAAGCGGTCCACCGATCCTTCGCGGTTGATGGCGATGCCGTTGACGTTGTCGAAATGCGTTTCTGCCAGCGTCGGAGTGGTGAGGAAGAGGGCGGCAGTTGCCAGCAACCAGCGCTTCACTTGGCCACCCCGCGCGGCAAGTGGCGGACGAGGGCGGAGGTATCCTGCCGCCCGCCTCCCATTGCCTGCACTTCGGCGTAGAACCCATCGACCAGCGCTGCCACCTGCAGGTCCAGCCCGTGTTCGCGCGCTTCGGCCAGTGCAATGGCCAGGTCCTTGCGCATCCAGTCTATCGCAAAGCCGAAGTCGAACTCGTCGCGTGCCATGGTCGGCCAGCGATTGTCCATCTGCCAGCTCTGCGCCGCGCCGCCGCCGATGGCTTCGAGCACCTTGCCGGTATCCAGCCCGCTCGCCTGCGCCAGCCGCAGCCCTTCAGCCAAGCCCGCCAAGGTGCCCGCTATGCAGACCTGGTTGACCGCCTTGGCGCCTTGTCCCGCGCCCGCTGCACCGATGTGGACGATGCGGGCGGAATAGGCCTGCATCACCGGCTCCGCTGCTGCCACCGCTGCGTCCGATCCGCCGCACATTACTGCCAGCGTGCCGTTCTCCGCGCCCGCCTGTCCACCCGATACCGGTGCATCCACCGCCAGCACGCCGCGTGCGTCGGCCTCGGCGGCGATGCGCCGCGCCATCGCGGGACTGATCGTGGTGTGATCGATTACCAGCGTTCCGGCGGGGACTTGTGCAATTACACCATGTTCGCCCAGCAGAACGCCTGCCACATCCTCGTCCCGGCCAAGGCAGGTGAGCACCACATCCACGCCTTCGACCGCATCTTTCCACGATGATGCCAAGGCTACGCCATCGGCGGCAAACCGCTCCAGCCACGCCGCGCCCCGCTCCGCCGAACGGTTCCACCCGGTGACCCTGTGGCCAGCCCGCGCGAGGTGTGCCGCCATCGGCCCGCCCATTACACCCAGGCCCAGGAAGGCGATATTCTTGCATGTCGTCATGCGCCGGGCCTAGCCCGCTTCCCCGCCCCTAGGCAATGTGAGGTTTTTATGGGCAGGGTTTTCTTTGTGCGCCGAACTGCGCTAGGCGGCTGGGCATGAGCACCGCCGCACCCCATTCCGCAGAAGGCCAGCCCGCCGCCAGCCTGACCCTCGCCGATATCCGCGCGGCGGCGGAGCGTATTGCCGGGTCCGTCGTGCACACCCCCACCGTGCGCAGCGAAACACTGAGCCGCATCACCGGGGCCGAGATCTGGCTGAAGTTCGAGAACCAGCAGTTCACCGCCGCTTACAAGGAACGCGGCGCGCTGAACGCGCTGCTGCACCTGACCGCGGAGCAACGCGCCAAGGGCGTGATTGCAGCCAGTGCGGGCAATCATTCGCAAGGCCTATCGTATCACGGCACCCGGTTGGGCGTGCCGGTCACCATCGTCATGCCGCGCACCACCCCCACGGTGAAAGTGATGCAGACCGAAAGCGTGGGCGGCAAGGTGGTGCTGGAAGGCGAGACCTTTGACGATGCCTATGCCTTTGCCCGCAGCATGGAAAAGCAGCTGGGCCTGACCTTTGTTCACCCGTTTGACGAGCCTAACGTGGCCGCCGGCCAAGGCACCGTGGCGCTGGAAATGTTCGCCGATGCGCCTGACCTGGATACCATCGTGGTCCCCATCGGCGGCGGCGGGCTGATCTCGGGCATGGGCACCGTGGCCCGCGCGCTGAAGCCGGGGATGGAAGTGGTGGGCGTGCAGGCCGCGCTGTACCCGTCGATGTATGGCCACTTCAAGGGCCAGGCGGTGGAATGCGGCGGCGATACGCTGGCCGAGGGCATCGCGGTGAAGGAGCCGGGTACTTACACCCGCGAGATCATTGGCCAGGTGGTGGATGATATCGTGCTGGTGGAAGAACCGCATTTGGAAGAAGCCGTCGCGCTGCTGCTGCAGATCGAGAAGACGGTGGTGGAAGGCGCAGGCGCTGCCGGCCTTGCCGCCGTCCTCGCGCACAAGGATCGCTTCCGCGGCAAGCGCGTTGGGCTGGTGCTGTGCGGCGGCAATATCGACACCCGGCTGCTGGCCAACGTGCTGCTGCGCGATTTGGCGCGGTCAGGCCGCCTTGCCCGATTGCAGATCAGCCTGCAGGACCGCCCGGGTGCACTGTTCAAGGTGATGGACCTGTTCAACCGCCACAACGTCAACATCCTGGAAATCTACCACCAGCGCATTTTCACCAATTTGCCCGCCAAAGGTCTGGTGACCGATATCGAGTGCGAGGCGCGCGATCGCGAGCAGCTGGAAGCGCTGATCGCCGACCTGCGGCGCAGCGGCTATTCTGTCAGCCATGTGGAGCTGAACTAGGCGCCCGCCAGAACGAGTGGCTAGAACCCCTGGCCAGAGCCCGTTGGCCGGAACCTTCGCGCCCAAAGCTGGCCCGTTTCGGGGCGGCCGCACCCGTTATCCCCGGAGCCTGTGCAAATTAACCCTGACCTTGCCGCGATTTGTGGTT
>JAZKFK010000479.1:0-2050 GCA_040386475.1 Pseudomonadota bacterium
GCGCCCGGCAAGCAATGCGGCGACTGTTCGCTGTGCTGCAAGACGCTGGTGATCCCCGAGCTGGAAAAGCCCAAGGACACATGGTGCCCGCATTACGCGCGCGGGACCGGCTGCGGCATCTATGACGCCCGCCCGCAATCCTGCCGCGACTTTTCCTGCCACTGGCTGATCGATCCCACGCTGGGGCCGGAATGGAAGCCCAACAAATGCAAGATGGTGCTGCACGCCAAGGACGACGCGCTGGCGGTGCATGTCGATCCCGGCGCCGGTTCGCCCTGGCGCCGCGAACCCTTCTATTCCCAGCTGCTGGAGAAATCGGCCCGCAACATCGACCGCGGCGCCATGGTGCTGGTGATGGAGCATGGCCGCACCACCATCATCCTGCCCGATCGCGGGGTGGAGCTGGGCGTGATCGGCCCCGGCGACCGCATTGCCCTGGCCAGGACGATGACCGGCGCCGGCCCGGTCTGGCAGGCCCGCCTGGTGCGCGCCTAGGGCCGAAAAGGTGCGAAAATACTGGCTGACCGGGCCGGAACCGGCAAAAGGGGAACAGTGTCCACACTTTACCCGTTGAATCGGCATGAACAGGAAAACGCTCCTTCCGCCTGCACGAATCCCGGCCCTGGCCCTGATTCTCACCCTCGGCTGCCCGGCCGCGGTGCTGGCGCAGGCCGCGCCGCCATCGGTGGCCTTTGCGCAGGTGACGGCGATCCCCGTCCCCCTGCAAAGCACCAGCGGCCGCTTCAGTTCGCTCAATCCGACCCGGCGGCTGAGTTGCCCGGCCACGAGCGTGAGCGGCCGGGTGGTCTCGCCGCGCCTGATCATGGTGGAGGAGCGGTTCTGCGGCCCGGCGCAAAGCGGCAACGAACTGGTGAATGTCGAGTTCGCCAATCCCGCCGATGCGGAAGCGATGGTGGTGGGACGGCGCGTCACCATCAAGGCCCGGATCCGGCGGGCGGAAGAAGCCCGCACCGACGAATTCTATGCCCATTTCCTGATCGCCGAGAACGCCGCGCTGGCGGGCGCCGAGCCGCGCACCGAGCCGGTGCCTGCCTTTACCAGCTATGTGATGTGCCAGCCGCCGGAACTGGATGCGCTGGCCAAGCAGCTCGGCAGCGAACTGTGCGTGCAGAACACCATCACCGCCAATCTCGCCGTGGCAGGCCCGGCGCTGGAGGCCGCCGCCCGCGCGCCGCTGAAAGTGTCGGCAACGGATGAAGTCTCCGGCAATCCCGACGCGATCATCTGCATTCGGGACCATGAGCGTTCGGATATCCACCTGCCGGCCATAGCCTGCGCCCGGGGCAGTTATTGGGCCTGGTACAATGCCAAGTGGCGCGACCGCCTGTATTCGACACCGGCCCCGCCGTGACAGCCGCGTCATGAGCCTGTCGGAATTTTCGCACGGCACGCCGCTACCCCAGGCCGATACATCCAGCCGCGTCACGGCAGGCGCTCTGACGGCTGGCCTTTACGGGCTGCTCGCACTGGTGATCTGGGCTTCATCCTTCGGCGTGTTGCCGCGCCCTGCTGCGCCCGAGATCGTCGCCACCCTGCTGCGGGAGCGGCCGACAAAATCGGTCGTCGAACCCGCGCCGCCCGTCAACCTGATCGGGCCGCGTGCCGAAAGCAACGCGCCGCCGGTTTTCACCCTGGGACCGGGTGCGCCGCCCACGGCGCCCGCGCCGCTTCCGGCATCGGCGGCACTATCCTCGCCTTTGACCGGCGGCACCGCCGGTGATGGCACCATGGGACAGGCGGCGTCCGGCACTGGCACCGGCGGCAGCGGCGCCGGATCGGGCGGCTGCCTCGATCCGGTGTGGATGCGCGCGGTGACCGAGCGGGTGCGCCAGTTCTTCTATTATCCGCCGCCCGCCCTGGCATCGCGCACCACCGGCGTGGTGACGGTGCATTTCACCGTGCGCCGCAATGGCCGGATCGACCGCGTACAGGTCAGCCAGTCGTCCGGCAACGGCGAACTCGACAAGGCCGCCATCGACATCATGCGCAAGGCCCAGCCCCTGCCGCCCATCCCCGACCGGATGCGCAC
>JAZKFK010000480.1:0-7768 GCA_040386475.1 Pseudomonadota bacterium
GCGGGTTCTCGCACAGTTCCTTGAACACCTTCATCAGCTGTGCGCCGTCCGAACCATCGATTGCGCGGTGGTCGAAGCTACCAGTGGCGCTCATCACCGATGCGATCTGCAGCGCGCCGTCGACAACATAAGGTCGCGGCTCGCCCGCGCCGATGGCCATGATCATGGCTTGCGGCGGGTTGATCACGGCTTCGAACTGCTTGATGCCGAACATGCCCATGTTGCTGAGGCTGGCAGTGCCGCCCTGGTATTCTTCCGGCGCCAGCTTGCCATCCTTGGCGCGGGTGGCCAGGTCCTTCATCTCGGTGGAGATGGCGGAAACGGCCTTGCTGCCGGCATCCTTGATGATCGGGGTGATCAGTCCACCCGGTATCGAGACAGCCACCGAAATATCGGCGCGGCTGAACTTCAGCAGCGTGTCGCCAGCGAACTGGACGTTGCAGGCGGGCACAGCCAGCAAGGACTTGGCCAGCGCCTTGATCAGCAGGTCATTGACCGACAGCTTCACGCCCTGGCTTTCCAGCGCGGCGTTGATCTCGCCCCGCAGCTTGAGCAGCTTGTCGAGGCGGATATCCACCGTGAGGTAGATGTGCGGGATGGTCTGCTTGCTCTCGGTCAGGCGGCGCGCGATGGTCTTGCGCATGCCGGAGAGCTTCTCGACCGCGTGCGGGATGCCGAAATCCTGCGCTGCCGCGGCCGCAGTTGCAGGAGTTGGTGCAGGGGCGGCAACTGCAGTCGGCGCAGCGGCACCCGGCTTGGCGCTCTCCACATCTGCCTTGACGATGCGACCATTGGGGCCGGAGCCCTTCACGCCAGCCAGATCCACGCCTTTTTGCGCGGCAATCCGCTTTGCCAGCGGTGAGGCGATCAACCGGTCACCGCCAGCAGCCTTGGCCATTGCGGGTGCAGGAGTGGGAGTAGTAGCCGCCGGGGCAGGCGCGGCGACGGGTGCAGGTGCAGCAGCCTTGGGTACGGCGGCAGGCTCAGCCTTGGCCGGACCCGAAGTTACTGCCGAAGCATCCTCGCCGTCCTCGGCCAGCAGCGCGATCACGGTGCCAACCTTCACGCCTTCGGTGCCCTCGGCAATCTCGATCTTGGCGATCACGCCTTCATCGACCGCCTCAAACTCCATCGTTGCCTTGTCGGTCTCGATCTCAGCCATGATGTCGCCGGCCTTCACGGCGTCGCCTTCCTTGACGAGCCATTTGCTCAGCGTGCCTTCCTCCATGGTTGGTGAAAGGGCGGGCATCTTGATGGCGATGGGCATTTTGGCGACGTTTCCCTGACTTGCTTACAGTGCCTCTGGGCTCGGCCTCGTCTCTGGCCAATTTGCCGCGCTCCCGCAAGGTTCCTCTCGCGTTTTGCCCGTGTGCGGGATAATTCCCTGTCTCAGGGGAGAACAACACGATGCGCGTCTATCTGGTGATCATCGACGAGACGCAGGAAGCGCACGTCGCCTTGCGCTTCGCCTCACGCCGTGCGGCCAAGACCGGCGGCGTGGTCCATCTGCTGGCGCTGGTACCCAAGCAGGCGTTCAGCGCGTTCGGCGCGATCCAGGAAACCATCGAGGAAGAAGCGCGCGAACGGGCTGAAATGCTGGCCACCGGCGCGGCAGGCGAACTGATGGTGGAGAGCGGGCAGATGCCGCAGATCGCCGTGCGCATGGGCGACAGTACAGCGGTGATCATGGATTACCTCAAGGACCACCCCGAAGTAGCCGCACTGGTACTCGGCGCCGCTGCGGAAGGCGGGCCGGGTCCGCTGGTAACGCACTTTACCGCCAGCGCGGGCAGCCTGCCCTGCCCTCTGTTCGTGGTCCCCGGCGGGTTGAGCGATAGCGAGATTGACCGGCTGAGCTAGCGCTTCTTGCCCCGCCCCTGATGGCGGATATTCCCCGGGCGGCCGCGCTGGCCCACCGGGTGCTTGCCCTGGAAATCCTTGCGCGGACCCTTGTTGCGCTCCTTGACCGGAGGCCGGCTGCCCCGCGGTTCGATGGGTTGGCCATCCGCGTCCACCGGCTCGAACTTCAGCGCGCCAGTCAGCGGGTTGGCCTCGGCCAGCTTCAACTGCAGGACCTGGCCCACGGTATAGGTCTGGCCGGTGTCCTCACCGATCAGCGCGTGTGCACCTTCGTCATGGCGGAAGTACTCGCGCCCCAGCGAGGAGACCGGCACCAGGCCGTCTCCGCCCAATTCCACGATGGTCGCGAAGAAACCGAACTTCTGCACGCCGGTGATGCGGGTGGTGAACACTTCGCCCACGCGGGATGAGAGCCACGCGGCCACATAGCGGTCTATTGTATCCCGCTCGGCCTCCATTGCGCGCCGCTCTGTCTTGCTGATGGCATCGGTGATGCGCGTCAGGTCATCGCGGTCGCGATCAGCCAGGCCAGACGTGGCGGGCAGCCTCTCGTCCACTGGCTTCGGCTGCTCCAGGCCATAGGCATCCACCAGCGCACGATGAACCAGCAAGTCGGCATAGCGCCGGATGGGCGACGTAAAGTGAGCGTATGAGCCGAGCGCCAACCCGAAGTGCCCGGCATTGGCAGGGCCATAATAGGCCTGCGTCTGGCTGCGTAGCACTGCTTCCATCACCAGCGCCTTCTCACCGGCGTCGGAAATGTCCTTGAGCATTCGGTTGAACAGGCTGGGGGTGATCACCTGGCCCAGCGCCAGCTTCTTGCCCATCGAATCGAAATAGTCGCGCAGGGCAATAAGCTTCTCACGCGAGGGCGGTTCGTGAATGCGGTAGACCACCGGGCTGGTCTTGGCCTCCAGTGCCTTGGCGGCGGCAACGTTGGCCGCGATCATGAAATCCTCCACCACGCGGTGCGCATCGAGCCGTTCGCGGATGGCGATTTCAGTGATCCTGCCTTGCTCATCCAGCTTCACGCGCCGTTCGGGCAAGTCGAGATCGAGCGGATCGCGCGCGGCACGGGCGGCGGCGAGCAGTTTCCACGCATCCCACAGGTTGGCCAGATGCTGCGGCGGATCGCCTGCATCCACTGCTGCCTGCGCATCTTCGTAGGCGATGTTGTGGGCAATTTGCACGATGGCGCGGGTGAAGCGCCATTCGGTTACCCGCCCTTCGGCGTCGATCTTAAGGTGGCAAGCCATCGCCGCGCGAGGCTCGCCTTCTTTCAGCGAACAGACATCGGCCGAAAGCACTTCTGGCAGCATCGGCACTACGCGATCGGGAAAATAGACCGAGTTGCCGCGCTTCCGGGCCTCACGGTCCAGCACGCCGCCGGGCCGCACGTAATGCGACACGTCGGCAATGGCGACCAGCGCGCGGAAACCGCCCTCGCCGTCAGGTTCGGCCCAGATGGCATCGTCATGGTCGCGGGCGTCGGCCGGGTCGATGGCGACGATGGGCAAGTGCCGCAGGTCTTCGCGCTGTTCGAAGCTCAACGGCAATTTGGCGGCAAGTTCCGCCTCGCCCAGCACGGCAGCGGAGAACGTGTGCGGGATGCCGTATTTGTGGATCGCGATCAGGCTGTAAGCCCGCGGGGCCAGCGGATCACCCAGTACCTCGATCACTTTCACGCCCGCCCGCGGGCCGCGCCCGGCAGGTTCGGCCAGCACCAGGTTGCCTTCTTCCGCTCTGCCCAGATCAGATACTGGCGAAGAATTGCGCACGCGCTTGTCTACCGGGGCCAGCCACGGCTTGCCGCTGCCGTCGAACTCGATCACGCCCAGCACGGCACCCTCTTCCGAAGGCAGCTTCTTCATCGGGTGGGCGATGTGGCCGCTGCCCGCTTCCTCGGTGCGCGCCAGGATGCGATCGCCCACGCGCAGCGCGGCCTGCTTCTTCTGTTCGATCACCCGCAAACGCGGCGGCGGCACGGCATCGTCCGGCTGCCAGCTTTCGGGAATGGCGACCGGCTCACCCTCGTCGATCTCGACAATGCGCAACACGGTGACGCGCGGCAGACCGCCCATCCGGTGGAAGGCGGTGCGCTTGCCATCGATCAAGCCTTCCTCGGCCATGTCTTTCAGTAAGGCCTTGAGGCTGATTTTCTCCTGCCCCTTCAGCCCGAAATGGCGCGCGATCTCGCGCTTGCCCACGGTGTCGTCAGCTGTCTGGATGAATTCGAGGATCTGCTCACGCGAAGGCAAGCCGAATTGGGGGCGTTTGATCATGTTGCCGGCCCTATCGACTGCCAGCCTCTGTGTCGAGGAAGGTACGGTCAGCTAGCCGGACGAATCGGCACGAAATCGCCGCCCGGCACAGCGCTGGCCACCGGGCTTTCGCTGCCATCCGCAGCCACGCTGCTGACGCCGAAAATCCAGTCATCGCCGCGATCTGGCGAGAGAGTAAGCGAGTTGAGATCGGCCGCTTCGTCGGCATCGAGCACCCAGCGCAGTTCCCAGTCGCGCGCGTCGGTGGCGCGGCGCCACACGTTGTAGCGGCTCGCCCCCGCCACCGGCAGCCATTCCAGCAGCACGTCGGCCCGAACCAATCCGTCGAACTGGATCTCCGGCGGCATCGGCGCGCGAGCCAGCCTATCGAGCGCGGCAACGTTCAGCCGGGTGACTCGGGCGAGGTAGGGAAAGTCCATCCGATCCGCGGTGTCACCATAGTCGATACCGTTCTCTGTCCGCAGGTCCTGGTGCTGGTGGTTGTAATCCTCCACCGCGACCGAAAAGCGGATCGCCGGCAGGCCGCGTTCCAGGAAAGGAATCTGGTCACCGCCGCGACCCATCCGATCGCTGCGCCACACCTGCCGCACATCGAGCCCCTGCCCTACTTGCCCGGCCAATCCATCGACCCAGCGCGAAAGGTTGCGGCTGGGGCTGTCATTCCCGCCGCCCCGGCTGCGCATCTGCGCACGCGTCGCCTCGTCGGCATCGGCGCGTTCGCCTTCGGAGAACACGCGCACGTGGGCATCATCGCACCAGCCATCCGATCCACATGAGCCGCCGACAATATCGTTGTTGAGCACAGCCTTGACCGTCCAGCCTTGCTCCAGCGCATAATCCGCCAGCAAGGCGCCGCCCAGCAAGCCCTGCTCCTCGCCCGAAAGCAGCGCATAGACCACGGTGGTGGGATAACGCTGCTGGCTAAGCACACGCGCCGCTTCCAGTACCAGCGCGCTACCGCTGGCGTTGTCATTGGCGCCGGGCGCATCGGCCATTGCATTCATCACGTCTGACACGCGGCTGTCGATGTGGCCTTGCACGATCACAATCTCATCCGGCCGTTCACTGCCGCGCTGGATGGCGATGACGTTGCGCAGCCGCGTGGACGCTGGAATGCGCGCACCGCTGACTGTGCGCTCGGGCTGGACCACCTCAAGGCAATTCCCGCAGGCGGCAGATATGGCGGCAAACTGGGCCGCCCCCCAATCCAGTGAAGCGCCGATGCCGCGCTGCGGATCGTCCTGCGATGACAGTGTATGCCGCGTGCCGAAAGCCACCAACCGGTCGACATCTGCCTGCAGCCGCTCTTGCGAGACGGCGGTTGCAGGATCGGGCAATTGTGCCATTGCAGGCGTGGTGACCAAGCCGAACAGGGCCAGCGGAAGCAGGTATCGCATAGGCCGGACTGTGCGCTGTCCCACCCTACGGATCAATAGGCGCGCGCCACCAGGATGCGCTCCACCGCCGGTTCGCCGGTAAAGATGCAGGGGCCGTCGGTGGGCGCACCGTCGCGCGGCACATTGCGAATGGTGAGCTTCAGGGCCTTGAGCCGTTCGATCACCGTTTCCAGCGCCGCGCCGGTCGGCTTGGACCATTGCACTTCCACCCAGCCGGGATATTTCCGGTCGTCAGCAAAATGGGCCGCAATCTGATCCATCGAGGTAACGCCGCGCGTGATTTGCGCATCGCGGCGGTCCCGCGCTTCGGTGAATAGCGCTTGCTGGATTTCAGCCAGCACTTTCGCGGCCTGCGCGGCAAAGTCCTCACGGGTGACGAAAGCGAAAGCGGGCTTGCCGTTGCTCTCGTTCCACAGTTGGTCACGGCGCAGCACGGCCACCTTGCCATCGGCCATGTCACGCGGGCCGACTTCGAGGATCACCGGGGCGCCCTTGCGCACCCAGTCCCAGCGCTTGGCGGCAGCCTTGCCCGGCGACTTGTCGAGCAGCACGCGGATTTTCTCGTCCAACGCCTGCTGCCCCGCCAGCATGGCGCGCAGCTCCTCGCAATATGCGACCAGCGCTTCGTCCTCGGGCGTTTCGCGCAGCATGGGGATGATCACGATCTGGTGAGGGGCGATCCTGGGCGGCACTCGCAGGCCATCATCGTCGCCGTGCGTCATGATGATGCCACCGATCAGCCGGGTAGAAACGCCCCAGCTGGTGGTGTGGCAAAACTGCTGACCGCCGTCCTTGTCCTGGTACTGGATACCCGCCGCATGGGCAAAATTGGTGCCCAGGTAATGGCTGGTCCCCGCTTGCAGGGCCTTGCCATCCTGCATCATCGCCTCGATGCTCCAGGTCTCCACCGCTCCGGGGAACCGCTCGTTCTCGGGCTTTTCGCCAGCGATCACTGGCAGGGCGAGGTCATCCTCGGCACAAGCGCGGTACATTTCCAGCGCGCGGTGGGTTTCGGTGAGGGCATCGGCGCGGTCGGCATGCGCAGTATGGCCCTCCTGCCACAGGAACTCGGTGGTGCGCAGGAACATGCGGGTGCGCATTTCCCAGCGGACCACATTGGCCCACTGGTTGGTCAGCAACGGCAGGTCACGCCAGCTCTGGATCCACCGCGCCATGGCATCACCAATGATGGTCTCGCTGGTGGGGCGGACAACCAGCGGCTCTTCCAGCTTGGCCGAAGGATCGGGGATCAGGCCGCCCTTGCCATCCGATATCAGGCGGTGGTGGGTGACCACGGCCATTTCCTTGGCGAAGCCCTCGACGTGTTCAGCCTCGCGGGTGAAATTGCTCAACGGTATAAAGATCGGGAAATAGCAGTTCTGCACGCCGGCCGCCTTGATGCGGTCGTCCATCAGGCGCTGGATGCGTTCCCAGATGCCATAGCCCCACGGCTTGATCACCATGCAGCCGCGCACACCCGATTCCTCGGCCATGTCGGCGGCGGCTATGACTTCCTGGTACCAGGCGGCGAAATCTTCGGCGCGCCGGGTTTGCAATGCATGGCGGATAGCGGACATGGGAACCTGACTGCTGCTTATGGAGGAAGCAGGCCCATGACGCGGCGCCGCCCCCAAGTCGAGGGGCAAATTGCGCCAGTAGTGAACGCGATCAGCCGCCGAGGCGGTCGAGCTGGTCCTGCATGGCCTTCATCTGCGCTCGCAGCTTGGCCAGTTCATCAGCGCCTTCACCCGCCGGCGGTGCCGTTGGTGCGCCCGGTGCCTTCGGCATGAAGGCGCTGGCAGCAGCCTGGAACATGGCCATATTGTTCTCGGCCATCTTGGTCAGCGCATCGGCGCCCACGCTGGTCTTGAACACATCCTGCAGGCGCGACTGATTGGCGCGGAAGTTGTCCATTGTGGCTTCGAGGTAGGACGGCATCAGTGCCTGCATCGAGTTGCCGTACATCGAAATGAGCTGGCGCAGGAAGCTGACCGGCAGCATCTGCTCGCCATTGGTCTCTTCTTCCATGATGATCTGCGTCAGGATGGCATGCGTGATGTCAGCCCCGGTCTTTGCGTCAAGTACCTGAAAATCCGTACCATCACGTGTCATCCGCGCCAGATCATCCAACGTGATGTAGCTGCTTGAACGCGTGTTGTAGAGCCGCCGGTTGGCGTACTTCTTGATGATGACGGGATCTTCCCCGGAACCCTTGTTGGAGGCCATATT
>JAZKFK010000481.1:0-7077 GCA_040386475.1 Pseudomonadota bacterium
TGACCTGTTCATTCCGCAGATGCCTGAAGGCACCGCCGAAACGGCAATCAAGGCGTTGTTCGACGCGTTGAAGCCCGGCGGCTCGCTGGTAGTGGTTGATCATCTGGCGGCAGACGGTGGCGGCCTCGCTGCAGCCGATGCGCTGCACCGGATGGACGCAGACCTGGCGCTGAATGCGCTGACCGCCGCCGGCTTCGTGCTGGAGCAGGAAAGCGACCTCTATTCCCGCCCAGCCGATCCGCGCACCGCCAACGTGTTTGACGAAGCGATTCGCGGCCAGACCGACCAGTTTGTCTGGCGCCTGCGCAAGCCAGACGCACGCACTGGCGCAGAATAGCTATGGAAATACGCGTATTTGCCGCCGGTTCCACGGCCTGCCGCGTGAAGGAGTCCCTTCATCGCGAAAGCAATTGCCCGGTTTCGTGCGGCCGTTAAGTTTTCCACAACCATAACGTGAGTAGCTTGCCGCTATGAAGATCGCCCTGCTTGCCCGCGTTTTTGCCACTGCCGCGCTGCTCGTTGCGCCGCTCGCCTCAATGCAGGCGCAGGCCAATGACGACACGTTTGAAGCCGCGTTCGACGCCGCTTTTGGCACCACGGTGCGGGCCCCTGCGGCGGCCGTCCCAGCTTCGGTGGCGATTGCCAGCGCCGCGCGCAGCCAGCCCATTCTTGCGCCGGTCCAGCAACAGCTGGCGGCGACCTATGCCACCCCGCTGGAACAGCAGATCGCGCAACTGGCCGAAGGCAGCCAGGGCCGCATTGGCGTGGCGGCGGTTGACCTGTCCACCGGCCAGCGGATCTCGATCCTGGGTAACCAGGCATTCCCGATGGCCAGCACCAGCAAGATCGCCATCGTTGCGACGTACATGGAACTGGTTGACCAGGGCCGCCTCAGCCTGACCAGCGAGTTTCCGATTTCGGCCGGGCGTTACCTGCCCGCTTCCGAATTGATCGACCTGACCATTACCCGCAGTTCCAACCCCGCCACCGATGCGCTGCTGGCGGCGGTGGGCGGCATCCCGGCGGTCAACGCCTGGGCGCGCCGCGCAGGCATCGAGGAGTTCAACCTCACCCGCGACATTGCCACGCTGGTGCGCGAGGATGGCCGGGTCAATCCTGCCACCCAGATCGACATGCGCGACAGTTCGACGCCAGAAGCGATGGTTGAGCTGCTCAGCGGCATTTACCAGGGCCGCTGGCTCACCCCGGCCAGCCGCGCGGTGATCGTCAGCGCGATGGAGCGTTGCCGCACCGGCACCCGCCGCATCCCGGCCCTGCTGCCCGCAGGCACGATGGTGGCACACAAGACCGGCTCGCTGAACAACACCTCCAGCGATATCGGCATCATCACCGCGCCTGATGGGCGGTCCATTGCTGTGGCAATCTACGTCACCGGGCAAGGCACGCGCGGCAACCGCGAAGCACGTATCGCCAGCATCGCGCGGGCGATTTATGATGGCTACACCGGCAATGCCGCAGGCCAGAATGGCCGGGTTTACGCCAGCGCCGATTATCCTGCAGGGTCCGCCGGTTCGCGCTGAGCCCACGATCGGAAAATTCCGGGCAAGAAAAAGGGGCGCGACCAGCTGGTCACGCCCCTCTTTTTTGGTTCGCTGAAGCGAACGATTAGTCGACAGCGGCTTCGCTGACGCTTTCGTCCTGCACTTCGGCTTCCATGCCAGCAGCACCGGCGGCCACGGCGTCGCCGGCTTCGTCAGCGGCGGATTCGGCACCGGCCACGGCGCCTTCAACGGCATCGCCAGCGGCATCGGCATTGGCTTCGGCATCGGCCATCGCGTTATCGGCAGTGGCTTCAGCGGCGTCTTCGGTCGATTCCGAGCAAGCAGCCAGGGTCAGGGCAGCACCGGCAGCAGCAGCGGCGAGGATGATCTTGCGCATGAGTTTTTTCCTTTAGCAGGGGAACTGGATCGCCGAGCTCTCATTGACCCAGAGGAGACCACAAGGCCACCCTGCTGCCTAAATAAAGCCGCAATTGGGGCAATGCAAGCACTAATTGTGGCGACATTGTGGCAAATTCACCGTTCGCTCTCCCCATATCATCGCCGCAAGGGCCATGACCGGCGCGCGAATGGCTGCTAGCACTGCTGGCATGAGCGACGAAAAATCCCCCAAGCAGCACCTCTACCTGGTCGATGGTTCGTCCTACATTTTCCGCGCCTATCACCGCTTGCCGCCGCTGACCGATCCGCAAGGCACGCCGGTGGGTGCGGTTTATGGCTATACCACCATGCTGTGGAAGCTGGCCGAGGACCTGGACAAGGCCGACGGTCCCACGCACCTGGCGGTGATCCTCGATGCCTCCAGCAAGTCGTTCCGCAACGACATCTACGACAAGTACAAGGCCAACCGCCCGCCCCCGCCCGAAGACCTGGTGCCGCAATTCCCGCTGATCCGCGACGCCACGCGCGCGTTCAGCCTGCCCTGCATCGAAGAGCAGGGGCTGGAAGCCGATGACCTGATCGCCTCCTACGCCAAGGCGGCCACACGCCGGGGCTGGGACGTGACCATCGTGTCCTCTGACAAGGATTTGATGCAATTGGTGGGCCAATGTGCCGATCCCGAGGACGGGCACGATGGCGGCTGCATCGACATGCTGGACACCATGAAGAACCAGCGCATCGGCATACCAGAAGTGATCGAGAAATTTGGCGTAGGGCCGGAACTGGTGGGCGACGTGCTGGCCCTGATGGGTGACAGCGTGGACAACGTGCCGGGCATTTTTGGCGTGGGGCCGAAGACCGCCACCAAGCTGATCCAGGACCACGGCAGCCTGACCGCGGCACTCGACTCCGCCGAAACCATGAAACCCGGCAAGTTGCGCGAGCGGCTGATCGAACACCGCGCCGATGCCGAGCTGAGCAAGGTGCTGGTGACGCTGAAGGACGATGCCGCCCTTCCCCAGCCACTGGACGAATTCAAGCTGGACGGCGTGCCGCCCGAACCACTCGCCACGTTCCTGTCCAAGCACGGCTTCACCAGCCTGCTGAAGCGGCTGGATGCGGGATCAGGCAGTCCCGAACGCGCGACGCAGCTGAACCCCGCCAAGCCGCAGACCACCGGCGCTCCGGTCTCGACCGTCGGCAACCGGCAGGACATGCCCGCGTGGCCCGCAATCGACCGCAGCCTGTACGAATGCGTCCAGACCATGGAGCGGCTGGAACACTGGATCGCCCGAGCCTTCGCTGCGCGGCTGGTGGCAGTGGATACCGAGACCAGCAGCCTTGATGCCATGCGGGCCGAGCTGGCCGGAATCAGCCTGGCGTTGGGTCCGGGGCAGGCCTGTTATATCCCGCTGGGCCACGGCGGCAGCGACATGTTTGCCGAGAAGCCGCTGCAGGTGGACCGCAAGGCCGCGCTTGCCGCGCTGAAGCCGCTGCTGGAGAGCGACGCGGTGCTGAAGGTCGGCCAGAACATCAAGTATGACCTGACCATCCTGGCGCGCTGCGCCGGGATCGCCGTGGCGCCGATTGACGATACCCTGGTCATCAGCTTCGATCTGGACGCGGGGCGCAGCGAAGACGGCATCGGCGGCGGGCACGGGATGGACGAGCTGTCCACCCGTCACCTTGGCCACACCACGCTGACTTTCAAGGACATCTGCGGCACCGGCAAGAAGGCCATTCCATTCGGCGAAGTGCCGTTGGACCGCGCCACGCAATATGCCGCCGAGGATGCCGAGGTGACTTGGCGGTTGCACGCGCTGCTGAAACCGCGCCTGGCGCTGGAGGGCGGCACGCGGGTGTACCAGCGGGTGGACCGCCCGCTGATCCCGGTGGTGGCGGCGATGGAGCGCGAGGGCGTGAAAGTGGACCGCGCGGCGCTGGCCCGCCTGTCCGAACAATTCGCCAGAAAAACCGCCGAGATCGAGACCGAGATCCATGCCATCGCTGGCGAGCCGTTCACCATCGGCAGCCCCAAGCAGCTGGGCGACGTGCTGTTCGACAAGCTGGGCTACAAGGGCGGGCGCAAGGGCAAGAGCGGACAATATTCCACCGACCAGGCGATCCTGGAAGGGCTGGCCGCACAAGGCGCGCCGATTGCCAACAAGGTGCTGGAATGGCGCCAGCTGTCCAAGCTGAAGTCAACCTATACCGATGCGCTGCAGGATGCGATCAACCCTGAAACGGGCCGGGTCCACACCAGCTATTCACTGGTCGGCGCGCAGACGGGCCGCTTGAGTTCCACCGATCCCAACCTGCAGAACATCCCCATCCGAACCGAAATCGGGCGCGAGATCCGCAAGGCTTTCGTGGCGGAAGAAGGCAATGTGCTGCTGGCGGCCGACTATTCGCAGATCGAGCTGCGCCTGGCGGCGCACATGGCCGACGTGCCGCAATTGAAAGAAGCCTTTGCCAACGGCGAAGACATCCACGCCCGCACCGCGGCCGAGATGTTCGGCACGGTGGACCGCGACACCCGCGCGCGCGCCAAGACGGTCAACTTCGCCATCCTCTACGGCATCAGCCGCTGGGGATTAGCCGGGCGGCTGGGGGTGGAGTCTGACGAGGCGCAGGCGATCATCGACACCTATTTCGACCGCTTCCCCGGCATCAGGAACTACATCCACTCCACGCTGGAGAGCGTTCGCGAGCGCGGCTATTCCGAAACGCTGTTTGGCCGCAAGACGTGGTTCCCGCGCATCAAGTCGGCCAACCAGGCCGAACGGCAGGGCAGCGAGCGCGCCGCGATCAACGCACCGATCCAGGGCAGCAGCGCCGATATCATCAAGCGCGCAATGGCGCGGATGCTGCCCGCGCTGGCCGAGGCTGGCCTGCCGCAAGTCAAGATGCTGCTGCAGGTCCACGACGAACTGGTGTTCGAACTGCCGGAAGCCGATGTGGCAGCCGCCAGCCCCGTTATCCGGCAGGTCATGGCCGAAGCCGCGCAGCCCGCAGTGAAGCTGGATGTGCCGCTGGGGATCGACATCGGCTTTGGTCCCACCTGGGACGATGCCCATTGAGGTGCCCATGCTGAACCGATTGAACCCCCTCACCTGGCCGGTCGACTGGGAGGAGTTCGGCGGCGCCGCGCTGATTGCCGGGTTGGCCGTGCTGGCCTCGCTGGTGGTGCATCGCGTGGTGTTCAAGCTGTTCGCCCGCATGGCGCGCATGTCCGAAACACCGCTCGACGACCAGATCGTGGCGCACACGCGGCGGCCGGTGCGCTGGGTGCTGGTGATGGTGGCGCTGGGCTTGGCGGCGCAGCTCGATCCCCATCTGGCCGCCATCTGGAGCCCGATCGCCCGGTTCCTGCATCCGGCGTTGCTCGGCTGGATCGCCTATATCCTGGTCAAGGTCGCCACCGAAATGCTGGAATTCCGGCTGGACGCAGCCGATCCGGTGCAAGTGCGCGGGCGACGTACGCGGCTGGCCATCCTCTCGCGCACGGCGACATCGGTGATCGTGGTGATCACGCTGGGCCTGATGCTGTTCGCCCTGCCCGGCGTGCGCGACATCGGTACCACCCTGCTCGCTTCCGCCGGTCTCGCCGCGCTGGCCGTGGGTGCGGCGGCTCAGCCGGCGCTCAAGTCGCTGATCGCGGGCGTGCAGATGGCGATCAATGAGCCGATCCGCCTGGGCGACCTGGTGGTGGTGGACGGCCACACCGGCCGCGTGGAGGAAATCCACATGAGCTATGTGATCGTCCGGACATGGGACGAACGCGCGGTGATCGTGCCCACCAGCGTGTTCCTGGAACAGACCTTCGAGAACTGGTCCCGCAAGAATGAGCGGCTGACCGGCCCCATATTCCTGCGGCTGCATCCGGAAACCGATATCGACCGCGTCCGCGCCGAGTTCGAGGCCTTCCTGAAGACCCAGCCCACCTGGGATGGCCGCACCGGCAACCTGTTCATGACCGAAGCCTTCATCGACAATGTCGAACTGCGGCTGGCTGTCAGCGCGGCCACCATCGCCGACCTGTTTACGCTGCGCAGCGCAGTGCGCGAGCACATGATCGCCTGGCTGCGCGCAGAAATGCCCGATGCCCTCGCCCGCGCCACGCCTGCCCCGCCTACCGATGCGAGCGTCCCGCCACGCGCTTGACGCCTACCGTGCCCTACTCGTGCTTGTCGGTCCGGCGGCTTTCCACCATTCCTTCGGTCAGGAAACCGATGGGACGCACTTCGGCCGCCTTGCGCTTCAGTTCGCCCTTCATCTTCAAGTATTCGCTTTCCATCTGCTCGGTCACCGTCGGGCGGCTGTCGGCCAGCGCTTCGGCGAAATCGGCTCCGGTCACGTTCTCTGGATCGGCTCCGCCGTCCTTGGTCGCGCGGCGGATGGCGTTAAGGCCGGCGCGGCGCACCACGTCTTCCAGGTCCGCGCCGGTATAGCGCGGGGTCTTTCCCGCCAGCGCGGCCAGATCGACATCCTCGGCCAGCGGCATGTTGGCGGTGTGGATCTTCAGGATATGTTCGCGCCCCTTCACATCGGGCGCGCCGACATAGACCAGTTCATCAAACCGGCCGGGCCGCAGCAGCGCGGGATCAACCAGCGTGGGCCGGTTGGTGGCGCCGATCACCACGATGGAGTTCAGCTCCTCCATCCCGTCCATTTCGGCCAGGATGGTGTTCACCACGCGCGCGGTGACCTGCGGCTCACCGCCGCCGGTGCCGCGTGCAGGGACCAGCGAATCGATCTCGTCGATGAAGATCACGCACGGCGCCACGGCGCGGGCACGGGCAAACATGCGGGCAATCTGCTGCTCGCTCTCGCCGTACCACTTGGACAGGAGGTCCGATGATTTCATCGAGATGAAATTGGCCTCGGCCTCCTTCGCCACGGCCTTGGCCAGCAAGGTCTTGCCGGTGCCCGGCGGGCCGTAGAGCAGGAAACCCTTGGCCGGACGGATGCCCAGCCGCTCGAACGCCTTGGGGTTCTTCAGCGGCAGTTCCACGCCTTCGCGCAACTTCTCCTGCGCTTCGTCAACGCCGCCAATGTCGGCCCAGCCGATGTTGGGCGTCTGCACCATCACTTCGCGCATGGCGGAAGGCTGCACGCGCTTCAGCGCCTCGCGGAAATCGTCTTTCTCCACGCTCAGCTTTTCCAGCACTTCGGC
>JAZKFK010000482.1:0-3608 GCA_040386475.1 Pseudomonadota bacterium
CAGCCCCTCGCCCCGGCGCACATTCGCGCGGCCGGTGACGATGATGACCGCGATAACGGCGGCAACGGAGCAGGTGTGCCCGGCGATGGCGTGGGCGTGGCCACCAAGACCCGCACCCGCCCCAAGAAGCCCAGCATGTACAAGGTGCTGATGCTGAATGACGATTACACGCCGATGGAATTCGTGGTGCTGGTGTTGAAGCGCTATTTCCGCATGGATCTGGAACAGGCCACGCGGGTGATGCTCCACGTCCACCAGCGCGGCGTGGGCGTGTGCGGCATCTTTCCGCTGGAAGTGGCCGAAACCAAGGTCAACCAGGTGATGGACTTTGCCAAGGTCAACCAGCACCCGCTGCAATGCACGCTGGAAAAGGCCTGATTGCAGGCTCCGGGTTCCTCGTGGCGATATAGGCATGACCTGCTAGCCATTCTCGGTTAAGGCGGTTGGCGTCACGCCGATCCCCCCGCAAGTCGACCGTCTCGAGCCCCGCCACTTGTCCCGATTCTTCACCGCCACAGATCGTTATATCTTCCGGCTTGTGCTGGTGCCGATGCTCGGCATCTTCGCGCTTGCTGCCAGCTTGCTGCTGTTGGAAAAGATGCTGCGCCTGTTCGAGTTCGT
Source organism: Pseudomonadota bacterium (assembly GCA_040386475.1). Taxonomy (GTDB): domain Bacteria; phylum Pseudomonadota; class Alphaproteobacteria; order Sphingomonadales; family Sphingomonadaceae; genus Alteraurantiacibacter. The sequence goes on from JAZKFK010000482.1 coordinate 622, forward strand.
CTCCACCGAGGGCGGGCCGGTCAACGTGGTGTTCGAGATGCTGCTCAACGTCATTCCGGAATATGCCGGGCTGGCGATTCCGCTGGGCTTGATGCTGGGCGTGCTGTTTGCCTTCCGCCGCTTGGCCACGACCAGCGAGCTGGACGTGATGCGCGCTGTCGGCCAGTCGTACATCCGCCTGCTGCGCGTGCCTTACCTGCTCACCGTGGTGCTGATGGGCCTCAACTTCGCCATCGTCGGCTATATGCAGCCTAAGGCGCGCTTCGCTTATCAGGAGCTGGAATTCCAGCTGCGCTCAGGCGCGCTGGGCGCTTCGATCAAGGTGGGCGAGTTTACCGCCATCGAGGACCGCATGGCGCTGCGGATCGAGGAAAGCCGCGACGACGGGCGGCAATTGCTGGGCATTTTCGCCCGCGTGGCCGACGCCAAGGGCCAGGTGCTGTCGATCTCGGCGCGCGAAGGCCGCTTCCTGGCCAACCGCGAGGATCGCAACACCATCGTCCTGCGGCTGACCGACGGCACGATCATTCATTCGGTCCCCAACGGCACTCCGCGTGTGCTGAGCTTCAGCCGGCATGACTTGCCGATCGACCTGCCCGCGCTGGAGAAGTTCCGCCAGCGCGGCGAGGATGAGCGCGAGTATATCATCCCCGAACTGCTCGACATCGGGTGGAGCCCGCAAGCCAGCAGCGAACAGCGGCAGGGCAGCCTCGCCAACTTCAATTACCGCATGGTCGAAGTGATCATGATGCTGATGCTGCCCTTGCTGGCAGTGGCGCTGGCGGTGCCGCCCAAACGATCGACCAGCGCGCTGGGCATCTTCCTGTCGATCGTGCTGGTGGTGGCCTATCACAAGGTCAACCAGTACGCCGAAAGCGTGGCCCAGTTGGGCCGGGTCGATCCGTTCCTGGCGTTGTGGGGCCCGTTTGCGGTGCTGGCCGTGTTGATCGCGTGGATGTTCTACCAGATCGCCTTTGTCCCCGGTGGCCAGCCGATCGGCGCGCTGGAGAACGTTTATGGCAAGCTGGCCCGCCGCGTGCGCACACTGATGCGCCGCCGCCAGCGCATGCCGGATGAGCCGGAACCCGAAGGGGGGGAGCCGGTCCTTGCTGCTTGATTTCTTCCCCTCGCGCCGGCTGACAATCTACCTCGCCAAGATGTTCGCCGTGCGCATCGTCGCCGTGCTGGCCATGCTGGTGCTGGTGCTGATGATGATGGACCTGCTTAGCCGCACGGGCGACATCCTCGCCTATGCCGGCAATGGCGAGGATGAGCTGATGAAGTATGCCAGCCTGCGTACGCCGCAGCTGGTGGCGCGCTTCCTTCCCTATTCGGTGCTGCTGGCCACGATCATCACGCTGGCCGGGCTGAACCAGAACAGCGAAGTGATCGCGATGAAGGCGGCGGGCATGTCGGCCCACCAAGTGCTTGCGCCGCTGCTGCTTACCGCCCTGGTGGTGTCCGGCATCAGCTTTGCCTTTAACGAGCGCGTGGTTACCCGCGCCACGGCAACGCTGAAGGCGTGGGAGGACGTGGAGTACGGCCCCATTCCCGAAGACCCGGCCACGCGCAGCAACGTCTATTTCAACGATGGCAACGATGTGCTGATGGCGCGCCAGCTTTCGCGCACCGGAAATGCCACGCTGCTGACCGGGGTGACCTTTTACGAGCGAGACAATGGCGGGATGATCACCCGCCAGATCACCGGGAGCCGGGCCCGCTTCGGCAATCCCGGCTGGCTGGTGGAGGACGCCGTGGTGTTCGACGTGGCAACCACCGCCAGCACTAGTGCCGCTGCCCCGCTGCGGGTTGCGGACGGCACCACGCTGGCGCAGATCATCTTGCGCCGCGTCGATCCGCAGGCCGAGACGCTGAGCCAATTGTCGCAATCAATTGCCGCGCTGAAAGCCGCCGGGCGCCGCACGGCAGAGCTGGAAGGCTATTGGTGGCACAAGTTCTCCGGCCCGCTGGCGGCCGTGCTGATGCCCTTGCTGGGCGCTGTCGCGGGCTTTGGCCTGGCGCGCAGCGGTGGCCTGTTCGTGCGCGCGGTGATCGGCATGGCGCTGGGCTTTGCCTATTTCGTGGTCGAGAACCTGGGCCTGGCGATGGGCAGCTTCGGCGGTTACCCGCCACTGCTGGCCGCCTGGGGGCCGTTCGTGCTGTTCGTGCTGGTGGGCGAGACAGTGCTGGTGCGGACCGAGGAGTAGCGGGAACTGCGCAGGTCGCGGCGCGTCTTGTGGGACATAGACCGTCTTGCAAGGAATCGCCCATGTCCATTCGCCACCGTCCGCTCGCCCTGCTCGCTGCTTGTGTATTGTCTTTCCCGCTCGCCGCTTGTGGCAGCGATCCCGCGCCGGTGACCGAGGGTGACACCACCGTGGTGGTGGAAGATAACGGCGCCGCGCCTGCCGGCGGATCTGCTCCGGTCGTCGTCTCGCCCGATCAGGACAATGGTGACCGCGTGTCGATCTCCGAAGACGGCGTGCGCGCCACCATTGGCGATGGCGATACCAGGGTCACCGCCGATGTGGACGGCAGCCCCAGCATAGACGTGCAGGTGGACTGACACGCTTCAGCGCGGGGCGAGATCGAGCCCCCCGCGGCTGTCGTACTGCACCGGGCAGCCCATCACGAAGCGCCCGCCCGCTTCGGCGTTGCGGCAGTATTCCATTGCCGCTTCGGCCTGCCGCTGGTTGTTGGCCAGCACTTGCGCCACGGGCAGCGGTCCGGCGCCATGGACCGGCACGTTGGTTTCCGGCGTGATGCCGTAATGCGCGATGTTGGCGGCCAGCGCGCTGGCCCACCAGTGCAACTGCCATGCCTCGTCACCCAGATCGCCTTCCATCATGATGCGGTTGGCGGGCAGGTAGGCAAAAATGCCGTTGGGCATGTGGCTATGTTCGATCACCCGGTAAATTTCCAGCCGCCGGGTGGCGTCTTCCAGCACCAGCGTCTCGTCCACCGGGGTGAACACCAGCGGGTGCGGA
>JAZKFK010000483.1:0-2210 GCA_040386475.1 Pseudomonadota bacterium
AATCACGTATGCGAAATTGTATGCGTCACATACAATGTTGCGCTAATGGTGCAAGAGATAAGGCACCTTGCGCCAGCACAAATCGGTGAATTCCGGGCCGTGGCAAGGTGAAGCGAATAGACCGCACCGCTCAGGGAGAAGCGTATGAAAGTCGAAGCCCTCGATCACGTCAACATCATCACCGATGACCTTGACGGCACCGCACGGTTCTATGCCGAATTGCTGGGCCTGGAACGGCGCGACGGCCCGCCGCCGCTGACCCGGCTGACGGCCCAATGGATGTACGATTCGGCGGATCGCGCCATCGTCCATATCAACTCGCTGGATTGCGTGCGCGCTTATGACCGCGAGATCACTCCGGGCGACCTGACCGGCGCGCTGCACCACGTTGCGCTGCGGGTGGCGGGCTTTGACGAGATGAAGGCCCGGCTGGATGCGCGCGGTGCGGAGTACCAGGAGAACTTCGTGGCGGCGATCGGTCTGCGGCAGATCTTTACGGCCGATCCGAACAATGTGCTGCTGGAGTTGAACTTCTTCGGGGAGTGAACTTCCCTCAATCTCGTCATCCGCTCTGGCGCGGAAATGACGAGATTGAGCCTAGCGCGGCACCCCACCCGCAATCGTGGTACGATACATCTCCCGCCGGAAACCGTCGTAATCGTTCGGGCCAAGGTGCATCGTCGCGGCGTTGTCCCACATGCACACCATGCCCGGCTGCCAACGCAGGCGGCAGGTGAAGGCGTGCTGGATGGTGTGCTGCACCAGGAAGTCGATCAGCGGCTTGGCTTCGTGCGTGGTCATGCCGTCGATTCCGGCGGCGTAAGTGTCGCAGATGTACAGTGACGGTTCGCCGGTGTGCGGGTGAGTGCGGACCAGCGGGTGGACCGAACCTTTCAGCCCCTGCTCCAGCTTCTCGGCATTGCCGAAGCTGATCGGCTCGCCGCGCAGGAAGGCCTGGGTGGCATAGTTGTTGGCGGCGCTCATCCACACCTTCAGCGGGCGCAGCATGTCCTGGTAGGTCTGGCTCAGGTGCTTGAAGGCGAGGGCACAATTGGTCCAGGTGGTATCGCCGCCCCACGGCGGGCCTTCGATCTGGCGCAGGAAAGTGATGGAGGGCGGCTCTGCAAGGAACGGGCTGTCGGTGTGCCAGCCGCCGCCAAACAAGCTGGGGGTCACCTCGTCGGCTTCCTTGATGATCGGGTGCACGTCACGCTCTTCAGCCGTGCCTTGCGTATAGGCATCGACCGCGAAGGGACCCAGGCGGCGCGAGAAGGCGGCGTGTTCGGCGTGGCTGAGGTGCTGGTCTGCCAGGTAAAGCATCTTGTGCTTCCATAGAGCCCGCTTGAGGTCCGCTACACCCTCGTCAGTCAGGTCTGGCAGGCGCACGCCGCGCACTTCCGCGCCCATCGCTGCGGCCAGCGGATGGCACGTGAAGTGGGCCGACTGGAATGGCCGGTTATCGAAATCGCCGCACGGTGCAACGCGGACCTGCCACATGTATTCTCTCCCATTCTCATGACGGCGCGGTCCTGCCTGCTGGCATGGACCCGCGCCATGACGTGCATCAAAGCTACAGCGTGATCACCGTTTTGCCAAAGCTGTCCGGCCCCCAGGCATGGGCATAGGCGGCAGGTGCTTGGTCAAAGCCGAAGGTGGCGCCGATCGGCGGCTTGATCTGGTGCGCGTCGACAAAGTCGTTGAGCGTGCGGGCCATTGTCACCGAACCGACGAAGATGCCGCGGATCGAGCCGCCGGTCATCATCAGCGCGCGCGGGTGCGGCGGTTCGCCATCGGCCAGCACGCCGATCAGCGCGATTTCGCCTTCGGAGGCCAGCGCATTCATGCTTTGCGGCAGGGTGCCCACACCGCCTACCTCGACCACCTTGTGCGCGCCGCCGAACTCCTTGGCGATATAGGCGCCCCACTCGGGCACTTCCTTGTAGTTCACCCCGTGGGCCGCACCCATCGCCAGCACCCGTGCCAGCTTGGCATCGGATGAGCTGGTGGCGATCACCTCGGCGCCCACCGCGCGCGCCAGTTGCAGCGCGATCAGCGACACGCCGCCGCTGCCCAGCACCAGCACGCGGCAGCCGTGCGAAATCGGCCGCCCACCTTCGAACAGTGCATTCCACGCGGTGACACCAGCACACGGCATGCAGGCCGCTTCGGCAAACGAGAGGCTGTCGGCCATCTTCACCACGGCCTGGGCG
>JAZKFK010000484.1:0-1970 GCA_040386475.1 Pseudomonadota bacterium
CGGATCGGACATCGCGTGGCTGGACGGGTGGGAGGATACCCTGCGCATCAACCTGACCGCCGCCGCGCAGCTCAGCCGCTTTGCGGTGCGTCACTGGCAGGCCAGTGGTATCGCGGGCCGCATCGTCCACGTAGCCAGCCGCGCCGGGCACCGAGGGGATTCGCAGGAACACTGGCACTATGCCGCCGCCAAGGGCGGGATGCTGGCCATGCACAAGACCATCGCGCGGGCCTATGCTGCCGAAGGCATCCTCAGTTTCGCGATCACGCCGGGGTTCACCGATACGGCGATGGCCGGTGACTATCTGGCCAGCCGGGGCGGGGCTGGCCTGCTGGCGGACATTCCGCTGGGCCGTGTCGCCACCCCGGAGGAGATTGCGCAGATCGCCGTCTTCTGCGCGCTCGACGCCCCGCCCAGCATGACCGGCGCGACCCTCGATGCGAATGGCGCGTCTTATGTGCGGTGACGCCGCCGGCTAGCCCATGATCGCCGGCCACAGCGACGCGAGCAGCAAGGCCGCCATGCCATAGTTGAACAGGCGCAATTGCCGGGGATCCTGCAGCCACCCGCCCAGCCCGTGCCCCAGCATCGCCCAGGTGCTGACACTGGGAAAATTGACCAGCGTAAACACCAGCGCCACCAGCCCCACCCCCGCCAGATCGCGCTGCGGGGCAAAGGCGGCGATGGCCCCCAGCGCCATTGTCCACGCCTTGGGGTTGACCCACTGGAATGCGGCCGCCTGCACGAAGGTGAACGGCCTGGCCTTGGCCGAGCCTTCCTCCAGCGGACCCGACCGGGCGATCTTCACCGCCAGCCAGACCAAGTAAGCCACTCCCGCCCACTTGATGATCGTGTGCGACAGCGGCCACAGATCGAACAGGCCCATCAGCCCGATCCCGACCAGCCCGACCATCAGCCCGAACCCCAGCGCCACGCCCAGCATGTGCGGTACGGTCTGGCGGATGCCGAAATTGGTGCCCGATGCCATCAGCATCATGTTGTTTGGCCCCGGCGTGATCGAGGAGACAAAGGCAAAGCCAATCAGGCCGGCGAGGAGTTCGGTTGTCATGCACACAACCATAATCGAATCGCGGGCGAATTTCCTTGCTATCTGTGGTGCAGAATGCTCCATCTCTGCAACATATGGCCGAACTTGACCCCCTCAACGCGAAGATATTGCGCGAGCTTTCGCGCGATGGGCGCTTGTCCAACCTTGAACTGGCCGAACGCATCGGCCTGTCGCCCTCGGCCTGCCTGCGCCGGGTGCAGGAACTGGAACGCAGCGGGGTTATCACCGGCTACCGGGCGATCCTCGACCGTGGCAAGATCGGGATCGGCTTTCTGGCCTATGTCACCGTGGGCCTGTCCAAGCACACAAAAGCCGCCCAGGTCGATTTTGAACGGGCCATGGCCACGGCGGAACAGGTGCGCGAGTGCCACAACGTGGCCGGCGCGTTTGAATACCTGCTGCGGGTGGAGGTGGCCGACCTGCCCGCCTACAAGCACTTCCACGCCGAGGTGCTGGGGACCCAGCCGCAAGTCAACAGCATCACCACCTATGTCGTGATGGAAACCAGCAAGGACGAACGCGGCTGACAGCGCAGGATGTCGCGGCTATGCCTGCCATTCCTGCCTGCGGCACAACCACTAATACAATTGGAGCAAGTTATGTCCGGTAGGTTCCTGGCACTTTCCCTGCCGCTGCTGCTGGCCGCCTGTGCCCCCGCCGCCACTGCGCCGAACCTGCCACCTACTGCCGATGCCCGCGCGCAAGGGGCTGCGCTGGCAGCGGCATGCGAGGGGCGTGATGGCTGGGATGATGCGGCGCCGCCTGCGCGCATCCACGGCAACACCTGGTACGTGGGCACCTGCGGCATCGCCGTGCTGCTGGTCACCGGCCCCAACGGCCACGCTTTGATCGACGGCGCGGTGGAGGAAGCCGTGCCCGGCATCCTGGCCAATATCCGCAC
>JAZKFK010000484.1:2070-9868 GCA_040386475.1 Pseudomonadota bacterium
TGATCGACGGCGCGGTGGAGGAAGCCGTGCCCGGCATCCTGGCCAATATCCGCACGCTGGGGTTCGATCCGCGCGACATCAAAGGCATTTTCTATACCCACGAGCATTACGACCACATGGGCGGCCTGGCCGCGCTGGTCGCTGCCACCGGCGCTCCGGTATGGAGTCGCGAGCCGGGACGCGCAGTACTGGAGAGCGGCATGGTCGATCCGGCCGATCCGCAAGCAGGCGCGATCCGGGGCGCCGCTCCGGTGCGGGTCAACCACGTGTTCGACGGCAGCAGGCCGATCCCGGTTGGCGACAGCGGCGTGATGCTCACCCCCGTGCCCACCCCCGGCCACACCAGCGGCGGCACCAGCTGGACGTGGCAGAGTTGTGAGCAGGGTGAATGCGTTACCTTTGCCTATGTCGACAGCCTCACCGCCGTCAGCAGCGATGCCTACCGCTTCACCGATCATCCTGAGCGGGTGGCGCCGTTCCGTCCCACCATTGCAGCAGTGGCAGCGATGCCATGCGATATCCTGATCACGCCGCATCCTTCGATCAGCAACACGATCCCCCGGATGGGTGGCGCCGCGCCGCTGATCAATCCGCAGGCCTGCCGCGATCTGGCGCAAGCCATGACCGCGCGGCTTGACGCGCGGCTGGCACAAGAGGCACAGGCCGGCTCATGAACTGGAAACTGCCATGAACTGGAAGCTGGTCGCGCGCGGGACGAAAGATCAGGTCGAGGCCGCGCTCGACCGGCAGGGCGAGGCATGGGACTGGGACGAGGAAGTAGTCGTCACCGGCTACGAGATCGCCCGCGACCGGCCTGATGACTGGCAGCTTGATGCCTACACCCAGGGCAAGCCCACCGCCGCTCAGAAGAAGGCCGTGGCCGCGCTGTTCGATGCCCCCGCCCCCAAGCTGAGCGCTGAAGAGCTCCCCGCCGCCGACTGGGTGGCCGAGAGCCAGAAGGGCATGGACCCGATCCGCGCGGGCCGCTTTTTCGTCCATACGCCCGACCATGCACCAAGCAGCGAACCGGGCGTCACCAGCTATTGCATCCCCGCCGCGCAGGCCTTCGGCACCGGCCAGCACGCCACCACGTGGGGCTGCCTGGCCATGCTCGATACCATGAAGCAGCAAGGCGTGGTGGCGCGCAACGTGGCCGATATCGGCACCGGCACCGGCCTGCTCGCCTTTGCCGCGATGACGCTGTGGCCGCACGCCAAGGCCAGCGCCAGCGACATCGATGCGGTGTGCCTGCCCGCCGTGATCGAGAACGCGGAACGCAACGGCGTTACCATGGGCACCGAGCCCGGTGCGCTGGCGATGGTGGTGGCCGAGGGGATGGATGATGCCTTCCTGGCCGCCCGCGCGCCGTATGACCTGCTGATCGCCAATATCCTGGCCCAGCCACTGATCGAACTGGCACCGGATTTTGCCGCAGCGGTGTTCCAGCGCGGCAATATCCTGCTCTCCGGCCTGCTGGTGACTCAGGAAGCGGCGGTGCTGTCCGCCTATCGCAAGGCCGGTTTCCGCCTGCAGGCGCGGCTGCACCGGGGCGATTGGGCCGTGCTGTGGCTGCGACACCGCTTTCGCGGCTGAGGCCCTTGCCGAAAGTGCTGGGCCGCGTCCTGCTGGGCGTGGCGCTGGCCATCGCCCTGTTCGTCGCGGCCGGATGGATCGGCAGTGCCATCCCGCGCAACAGTGCCGAACCGCCGCCGCTGGATGGCGTGCAGATCATGGTCGAGACCAACGGCGTCCACACCGGCATCGTCATGCCTGTCACCACTGCCGATTTTGACTGGCGGCCGGTATTCCCCAGCATCGCCACGCCGGTTTACGGTGAACAGCCGACGCACATCGCGGTCGGCTGGGGCGAGCGCGAGGTGTTCCTCAACACGCCCACCTGGGGTGACCTTGCCCCCCGCACCGCGCTCCGTATCGTCTTCGCAGGTGGTGAGCCGATCATGCGGGTGAGCCATTATGTCCGCCCGGCTCCCAGCGTGAATTATCGCCCCGTCACGATCAGTCGCGCCGCTTATGCCCGCATGGCGCGCGCCATTGCCGCCAGCCTTGAGCCCACGGGTGATCGGCCGCGCGCGGCCCTACGCGCAAAGAATATCGGGCGCGGGATCGATCCGGGCGATGCCTATTACGCGGCGAAAGGCCACTATACCCTCGCCAACACCTGCAACACCTGGGTAGGAGACAGGCTGGCCGATGGCGGGATCCAGATGGGTCTGTGGACGCCGTTTGCCGGGGGAGTGATGCGATGGATCGAACCGCCACCCGCTTGATCGGGGCGCTGTTACTGCTGCTGGCCGCGCCAGTCGCAGCGCAGGACACCGCGGAGAGTGTGCATGCGGCAGAGCGCGCGGCCCTCGGTTTAGGCCAGTTGCGCCGCGGGGCCGATGGCAACGATCCCGCCGCCGCCAACGCCGCCAATGCGGATGAGGCACGCGTGGGTGCCTATACCCTGCCCCCGCTGTTCGAAGCGCCGCAGCAGCAGAGCGAGGCCGGCTGGCCCGCACGCCGCGCCGAGATTGCCCGCCTGGTCGAAGACAACTGGGCGGGCCGCATCCCTGCCGTGGTCGAGACCTTCCGGGTTGAGTGGGACAAGGCCGCGTCCATGGGGGAATCGCCTTACGCCGCCATCGCCGATATCGAAACGTGGACCGGCCGGGTCAGCACCGCCGATGGCCGCACCGGTCCGGTGATTTCGGCCACGCTCTACCTCCCGCGCCGGGCCACACCGGTGCCGGCGATCATCAGTTATGCCTATATGTGGCCGGGCGGTCGCATGCCCGACTTTGGCGGTGCTCCGCCCCCCGATTCAATCCGGCAGGCGCTGCAACGCGGCTGGGCTTTTGTCGAATATCGCCCGCAATTGTTGCAGGCTGACAGCGCCGCGCGGATGCGCCAAGGCGTGATCGGCCTCGCCCGCTGGCCACGCGCCCGGCACGACTGGGGCGCGCTGCGGGCCTGGGCCTGGGGTGCCAGCAGCTTGCGCGAGGAACTGGCGCGTCAGCCGCGAATCAACGCAAGCATGATCACGCTGACTGGCCACTCGCGCTTCGGCAAGGGCGTGCTGGTGGCCGCCGCCTTCGATCACGCGTTTGCCGATGCCCACGTCTCCAGCAGCGGCGCAGGCGGGGCCAAGATCATGCGGCGCGATTTTGGCGAGCGGTGGGAGAACATGAGCGCATCGGGCGCGTTCCACTGGTTCACGCCCAACATCATGACCTTCGCCCACGATCCGCTTACGGTGCACGATCTGCCGGTGGACGCCCATATGCTGATCGCGCTGCGCGCGCCGCGCCCGTTGTTCATCACCTCCGGACTGGCGGAGAAGGGCGAAAGCTGGGTTGATCCGGCGGGCATCTGGGCCGGGTTCAGCGCCGCGCAACCGGCGTGGGAATTGTATGGCGCAGCCGTGCCGCGCTTCGGCATGCCAGTTGCGCAAAGCCGCGAGCAGATGGCCTTTCCGCTCGGCTGGTATCAGCACGGGGAGGGGCATGTGCCGTGGCCCGCCTATGACGAGTTCTACGATCACGCCGAGATGTTCGGCAGGAACTAGGTCAAAACCACGCCCGCAGGCCGAGGACCAGTGCATTAGTCGAAGGGTCGTCCCCCGCAAGGCGCGCCAGCCGCCGGGTGCGGCCCACTTGCTGGCTATGTTCGACGCCGATGTAAGGCGCAAACTGGCGGGTGATCTCGTAACGCAGGCGCAGGCCTCCCTCGACGCTGGCCAGGCCCGCGCCCTGCTGCGCCGCCAGTTCTGCCGCCACGCGCGGTTGCAGGATCAGCCGCTGGGTCAGCCGCATGTCGTGCGTCGCCTCGATCTCGGCGGTCAGATCGCCCTGGTCCGACAGGAAGGCGGTGGCATCGAAGTGGATATTATAGGGCAGCAGCCCCTCCACCCCCAGCGCAGCGTAGGTCCGCGTTTCGGGTTCGACGTCCAGCCGGACACCCGCCTGCAGATCCAGCCACGGGCTGATCGCGGTGCCCCACAGGGCCTGCAGGTCAAGCGCCCCCAGGTCGCCAGCAAAAGCGCCCTCGCCCGCGGACTTTACGACCAGGCCATCGAGCGGACCGCCCACGGCGGCTTCCAAGTCCCACAGGTAACCATCCTCGCCGCCCAGCCGCGCTTCCAGTCGGTCGATGTGGAACACGGCGGTGGTCATGTCGCCGCCCATCTCCAGGACCATCTGTGTCCGAGCCGCAGCCATCGCCTCAGCGCCCCACAGCGCATCGGCGGCATGAACCGGGCCGGATGAGGCGGCGGGCGGCGGCGGGCCGTTCACAGCGGGCGCAGGCATGGTGTGGCCCATTGCCGCATGGTCCATCTGCGCATGGTCCATCTGCGTGTGGTCCATCGCCGCATGATCCTGGGCGGGCGCGGGGGCAGGATCTGCCGATGATGCAGGTGCAGGCTGGTGAGCCGAATGATCCGGCTCCTGCGTATCTGCGGGAGCGGGCGAAGGTGTGGCTGCGGGCGCGGGTTGCTGCGCCGAATGGTCATGGTCCTGTGCCACACCCGGAACGGCCAGCAGCAGCAGCGGCATAGCTAAAAAAGCGGCACGCTTCATGCCAACGGCCTCACGGTCACAACCTGCATCATGCCGCCGTGCATATGGTACAGCATGTGGCAATGGAAGGCCCAGTCACCCGGCTCGCTGGCGGTCAGGTCGAAGGTGGCCTTGCTGCCCGGCTGCACCACCAGCGTATGCTTCAGGGGTTGCTGGCTGGCGCTGGCGCCGTTGACCAGTTCGAAGAAATGGCCGTGCAGGTGGATCGGGTGCGCCATCATGGTGTCGTTCACCAGTGTCACCCGCACCCGTTCATTCAGCGCGAAGCGGATCGGCTGGTCAGTGACAGCATGAAACTGGCGGCCGTCGAATGACCACATGTAGCGTTCCATGTTGCCCGTCAGGTGGATCTCCAGCGCGCGCTCGGGCGGACGGGAGGGATGCGTGGTGGCAGCCTTGAGATCGGTATAGCGCAGCACGCGGTGGTCCACCGTGTCGAGGCCGAGGCCGGGAAAGCCCATCCGGTCAACAGGCATCGGTGCAACCATGTCCACCCCTGCGTTCAGGTCTACGCTGGGCGGCAGCACGGCGGGATCGCGCATCGAATGATCCATTGCCTCGCCACCATGCTGGGCGTGATCCATCGCCCCCATGCCCATGTCCGCCATCGTCAGCGTCACCGGATCGCGCAACGGCGGCGGAGTGGCCTTGTGCCCGGCGTGACTGGTGAGCGTGGCAAAGGCCATGCCGCTGCGATCCATGCTTTCGGCCACGATGCCGAACGCGCCATCACCCGGGGTCACGATCACATCGTAAGTCTCGGCCACGCCGATCTGGAACTCGTCCACCGGCACGGGCGCCACATCCTGTCCATCGGCCTGGACCACCACCATTTCGCAACCGGGAATGCGCAGGTTGAAGAAGGTCATCGCGCTGCCGTTGATGATCCGCAGGCGTACCTTCTCACCCGCGCGGAATGGCAATTCCAGCCCGTCCTCCGGCGCGTGGCCGTTGATAAGGTAGGAGTATTCCGCCCCCGTCACGTCGAGGATGTCGCGCGGGTTCATGCGCATCCTGGCCCACATCAGCCGGTCGGCCTGGCTCATGCTGCCATCGCCAACGGTGGGCATCTGGTAATTGAAATGATGCTCCCCGCGCATCAGCAGGCGCATGATCTCGTGCGGGTGGCGCGGGGTAAATTCGCTGAGCAGCAACACATGCTCGCGACCGAAGGCGGGGCCGTGGTCATGCGCCGGATCGATCACCAGCGGACCATAGTGGCCGATCTGCTCCTGCAAACCGCTGTGCGAATGCCACCAATAGGTGCCCGCCTGACGGATGGGAAATTGATAAGTGAACGTCTCACCCGGACGGATGCCGGGGAAACTGACACCGGGAACGCCATCGTACTGGAACGGCAGCAGCAGGCCGTGCCAATGGATCGAGCTGTCCTCGGCCAGGTTATTGGTCACGTGCAGGCGCACGTTCTGGCCCTCGCGCAGGCGGATCAGCGGGCCGGGAATGGTTCCGTTGACGGCGATGGCGTGGCCGCTGCGCGATCCGGCAGCAAAATGCGCCTCACCGATCGAGAGGTTGATGTCTTCGCCCGACAGCGCGTCCCATCCCTTGCGGGCGCTGCTCATCCCTTGGGCCCACGCGGGCATCGGCAGGCCCAGCATGGCGGCAAGGCCAGCGGTGGAGCGGATGAAATGGCGGCGATCAATCATGGTCGTTCCTGCAAGCCTTGAACTGCTTCGGAGTTCCATCTATATACCCCCCCAGGGTATTTCAAGACATAGATTTTGGAAAGAGTGGCAAGCAACCGATGAATCACGACCAGACAGCTATTCGCAACCGCCTGCGCCGCATCGAGGGCCAGGTGCGCGGCATCGCCCAGATGGTGGAGGATGACCGCTATTGCATCGACATCCTGACCCAGATGCAGGCGGTAAAATCGGCCCTTGCCCGCGCCGAAAGCGCCATCCTCAAGCAACACGCCGCCTGCTGCGTGGCCGAAGCCATCGCCAGCGGTAACGCCGAAGAACAACGCACCAAGTTCACCGAGCTGGTCGATCTGATCGAACGGTCGCGAGGGTAAGGACATGACAATGACCAATTCCGCCAAAACGGCAGTGCTGCATCGCATGGCGCTGGAACACCACACCTGTCCATACGGCCTGAAGGCCCGCCACCTGCTGCAGTCCAGGGGCTACACGGTGGAGGACCACCTGCTGACCACGCGCGAGCAAGTCGATGCCTTCAAGGCCGCGCAGAGCGTGGCCACCACGCCGCAAGTGTTCATCGGCGGCGAGCGCATTGGCGGGTTCGACGATCTCAAGCGCTTCTTCGGCCAGCAAGTACCCGCCACAGACGCAGTGAGCTATCGCCCGGTGCTGGCGCTGTTCGCGATGGCGCTGGCGATGGCGCTGGGCCTCAGCTGGCACATGACTGGTGCGCTGTTCACACTGGCGGCGGCCGAATGGTTCGTGTCGCTGTCCATGTGTATCCTGGCCCTGCTCAAGCTGCAGGATGTGGAGGCCTTTGCCACCATGTTCCTCAACTACGATCTGCTGGCCAAGCGCTGGGTGCCCTATGCCTACCTCTACCCGTTTGGCGAGGCGCTGGCCGGTGTGCTGATGACCGCGCATGCGCTGCCCTGGCTGTCGATCCCGGTCTCGCTGTTCATCGGCACGATTGGCGCGGTCAGCGTGTTCAAGGCGGTGTATATCGATAAGCGCGAGCTGAAGTGCGCCTGCGTGGGCGGCAGTTCGCGCGTGCCGCTGGGCTTCGTCTCGCTGACCGAGAACCTGGCCATGATCGGCATGGCCCTGTGGATGCTGGGCCGCGTCACCCTGTAAGGAAACGGGCGGGATCACGCGATCCCGCCCGCGATCTGCATCAGGTCAGAACGTCTGCGCCAGCGACAGCGCCACGCCCCAGTCGCGCGCCAGCTGGTAGCCGTTGAGGTGCTGGTACACCGGCACCTTCACTTCAACGCCCAGCTGCGGTCGGTGGCTGGTGGCCACGGGCAGCAGCCAGTTGAGCCCCAACCCGGCACTCACCGTATCGCCGCCGTAGTTCTCCTGCCGGTCGGGCGGCGAGGCGTGGCCGTGGCCGGCGTTGTAGTGGCCCAGGATCGCGCCTTCATGCTCGTATGCCAACCGGGTAGTGGCGCCCACGTCCGCGCCCAGCAGGTAGCTGAGCCACAGGCTGCCTTGCGCCTTGTCGCCAAAGGCAAAGCCGCTGGAATTGTGGTCACTGGTGCGCCAGCGATAGCT
>JAZKFK010000485.1:0-11709 GCA_040386475.1 Pseudomonadota bacterium
GCTGGGCGCGGGCGTGCTGCGGCAATGGCCGGAAATCCTGCCCGACCTGCCGCCGTTGCTGGGCCGGGCGATGTTGGCCGATGCGGGCGAGCAAGTGGCCACATTGCCCGGCTATACCGGAATGGTCCGTTATCGCCTGCCCGCCAGCGACGACACCACGCTGTATCCCCAGTTCAAGGTTGAGGTGATCGGCAATGACGAGACCATGGCCATCCCCGAATTGGGCGAGGCGATCCGTGCCTCGATCAAGGGCAGCTATGTGCTGATCGGCGGAGACATCAACGATATCGACCGTGTGCTGACCCCCATCTCGGCAATCAACGGCAGCGATATTCCGGGGCTGGAGTGGCATGCCGTGGCGCTGTCGCAGATGCTCGACAACGATCGGCCGCGCTCGATTCCGTCATCGGCCATCTCGGCCTGGACGCTGCTGGCTGTGCTGGCCGCCGGGCTTACCGCGCTGTCGGAATTGAAGGGTTGGCGCGTGGTGCCGGTGCTGGTGGTCCAACTGGCGGTGCTGCTGGGCTTGCCATACCTGCTGCATGCGCCCGATCTGCTAACCACAGGAGGTTTCGATACGCTGGGGTTCCCCTCGTTCGGGCCAGTGATCGGCTGGCTGCTGGCGTTCCTGGCGGTTACCTCTGCCGTGCGTGCGGCCAGCGCGGTGCAGCGCAAGTTTGCGCAAGGGGCGCTGGGCAAGTACCTGCCCGCCTCCATCGCGCAGGAGATCATCGACAAGCCCGAGCTGCTCCAGCTTGGCGGCGCCAAGGCCGAAATTTACGTGCTGTTTTCCGACTTGGAAGGCTTCACCAAGATGAGCCACGCGGTCACCCCTGAAATGGTCGCCAAGCTGCTCAACCGCTATCTCGACAGCTTGAGCGAGGTGGTGCTGGCGCATGGCGGCATTCTCGACAAGTTCGTGGGCGATGCCGTGGTCGCCTTCTGGGGCGCGCCGATTGCCCGACCGGACGATGGCACGCGCGCGGCGCAATGCGGTTTTGCCGTGTGGCAGGCGGGTGAGGCGTTTCGCGCCGAGGTGGCGGCTATGGACCCCAACCTGCCCAAGATCGGCAAGACCCGCGTGGGTCTGCACTGGGGCGCGGCGGTGGTCGGCAACTTCGGCGGCGAGAACCGCATCCAGTACACCGCGCTGGGCGATTCCATGAACACCGCCGCGCGGCTCGAATCAGCTAATAAGTCGCTCCAGTCTGCGGTAATGGCCAGCCGCGAATTCGCCAGCCGCAGCGGCCTCGACTGGTGGCGACCGATGGGCCGCGTGGTGCTGCGCGGGCGCGCCCAGCCAGTTGATATATTCGAGCCTGCGCCGGATTTTTCCAAGTCGGATCGCGATTTGCTGGCTAAGGCGATGGACCAGATGGCCAGCGATCGCGCGCAGGCGCTGGCGTTGGTTGCCGAGGTGGCGGCACGTTATCCGGCTGACAAGGCGCTGCAAAATTTGCTAAGTCGGTGCCACGAACTGGATGAGGAAAGTGCTTATGTCCTGGACTAGCCTCAAATTTGGCGCCGGCGCCCTGGCCGTTGCAGCGGTGGTCGCCCCGGCAGCAGCCATTGCCGGCGTCGTCGTCTCGTCCAGCGGGCCTTCTGCCGCGCAGTATCCGGTGGGCCGCCAGATCGGCAACTCAGACCGCATCGTGTTGCGCGAAGGTGATACTTTGACCGTGCTGCAGAACGGCGGCACGCGGGTGTTGCGCGGGGCGGGCACCTTTGTCCTTGCGCAAACCGGCGCGGCCAGCAGCAATGCCGCCTTCGCCTCGCTGACCACCCAACGTGCCGCCCGCCGCGCACGCACGGGGGCCGTCCGCACCGGGGCAACTGGCCCGGTGAGCAACCCCAGCTTGTGGTATGTCGATGTGACCAAAGCGGGCACTGTGTGCCTGCCCGGCCCGGCCAATGTGCGCCTGTGGCGCGCGGATACCCAAGCCGACAGCACTTATGCCATCGAGCCTGAAGGAGCCAGCGAAGCGCCGATCGCAGTGACCTTCACGGCGGGCGAGATGCTGGCTGCGTGGGACGTGGCGCATCCCCCTGCCCCCAACCAGACTTATCGCATCGGCCATGGTACCGGCTCCAATGCGGTGGACGTGCGCTTCGTTTTTCTGGACGCCGTGCCGGCCACGGCAGAGGACCTGGCATCGGCACTGATCGCCAGCGGCTGCACCCTGCAGGTAGAGCAGATGGCCCGGGCGATGGAGGTTGCCGAATAAGGGTTCGACATTGCCGACGCTGGATCAGCGCGGGATAGGCAAGTGAGTGCTTGGGGGGACTCGAATGACATGACTGGCATGATGGGGCGGCCAAAGCGGATTGCAGACATCAGGGCGCAGCCGCGCGGTCGCGCAGTGCTGTCTGTGCTGGCCGTGGCCGTGCTCGCCACCCTGGCGCTGCTGGTGGGCCTGCCGCAGGACAGCGCGCTGCAGGCGCAGGCCGCCTACAGCCAGACCGGCGTGGCATCTTGCGCCGGTTCCACCTGCCACGGTCGCAGCGAAGGCAATGGCGCGGTGGTGCGGCAGGACGAGATCGCCACGTGGCAGGCCCCCAGCTCGGTCAGCGGGGCGCACAGTCGCGCCCATGCCGTGCTGTCAGGCTATCGCGGCCAGCAGATCGCCCGCTCGCTCGGGTGGGACAGCGCCGCCAACCGCGCAGAATGCACCGGCTGCCACGCCAGCACGGCGGGCGCGGGTGAGGCGGGTCCGCGCTTCCTGCAAAGCGACGGAGTCGGCTGTGAAAGCTGCCACGGCGCGGCTGCCGGATGGATCGCCACGCATTACGAAGTGGGCGGCACCCACGCGGCCAATGTGGCCAACGGCCTGATCCCGCTGGACCAACCGCAGGTGCGCGCGCGGCTGTGCCTTGATTGCCATTACGGCAGCGCCAAGCAGGGCCAGTTCGTCACTCACGCGATGATGGCGGCGGGCCACCCGCGCATCACCTTTGAACTCGATCTGTTCAGCGCCTTCCAGCAGCATCACGATGTTGATGCAGATTACCTCGCCCGCAAAGCCGCACCCGGCCCGGTGCAGTTGTGGGCCGTGGGCCAGGCCGAAGCCGTGGCCCGCGCGACCGACCTGTTCAGCCGGCCAACGTTGGCGATGGACGGCATGTTCCCGCAATTCACCTTCCTCGATTGCCACAGCTGCCACCGCCAGATCACTGACGGGGCCGACCGGCGGCTGACCTTCGAGACCAATCCCGGCCGCCCGATCACTTTTGGCCAGCCGCCGTTCAATGACGAAAACATCATCCTGCTCGACGCCGTGGCGCAGGCGCTGGCGCCCAGTCGCGCCGATAGCTTCCGCACCGCCAGCCGCCAGTTCCACGCCGCGATGAGCGAAGGGCGCGAACCCGCGCAAGCTGCTGCCATGGCTCTGCGCGCAGAAGCAACGCGCCTGTCCGACACGATGGCGCAGCGGGCCTATGGGGCAGACGATGCCTTCCAGGTCATCGCCATTATCGGCGGTCGCACCACCAATGCCCGCTTCACCGACTATGCCGGATCGGCGCAGGCGGTGATGGCGGTGGATACGCTGCTCAACGGGCTGGTCACGCAAGGCCGCATCACCGTGGGCGCAGCGGCCAGCATCCGGGCCGATATCAATCGCGCCTATCAGGCGGTGAGCAGCCCGACGAGCTATGACCCCGACCGCTTCCGCGCGGCATTGGGCGGCGCTGTCAGCGCCATCGGCAGGCTGAAGTAATGCGTTTGCGGGGGGCTACGGCAGGATTGGCCAGCATGGCACTGGTGCTGACCGGATGCGGCGGCAGCAGCGGCGCACCAACGCCGGTGCCCACCCCAACGCCTACGCCCACCCCCACCAGCACCAATTTGTTCACTCCGCCCGCGCAGGAATCGCTCTCCACCGCAGAGGTGCAGCGCATCGTGGCGCAAGCCGCAGGTGAGGCGACAGCGCGCAGCCTGCCCAGCTGGATCGTCGTTTCCGACCGTGTGGGCAACGTACTCGCCGCCTTCCGCATGACCGGCGCACGCGATACCATGCGCGTCTCCACCCGCACCATCGGCGGCACTGCCGCGCCGGGGGCCGAACTGGGCCTGCAAGGCGCCACGGTGCCCGCCGTCACCGGGGCCATCGCCAAGGCGCTGACCGGGGCTTACCTGTCGAGCAGCGGCAACGCCTTTTCCAGCCGCACCGCCAGCCAGATCGTGCAGCAGCATTTCCCGCCCGCGCCGACCACGGTGGGACTGGAGAGCGGGCCGCTGTTCGGCGTGCAGTTCAGCCAGCTACCGTGTTCGGACTTGTCGCGCCGCTTCCTGCCCGGCGGCGGCTCGGCTGCGATGATCGGGCCAAAGCGCAGCCCGCTGGGCCTGGCGGCCGACCCCGGCGGCCTGCCGATCTACAAGAACGGCGTGGTGGTGGGCGGCATCGGCGTGATGGGTGATGGCGATTATGGCTTCGATCCCAACACGCTGGACGTGGACGCCGATGCGGAAGAGCTGATTGCGCTGGCAGGTATCCAGGGTTTCGCGCCGCCCGAGGATATCCGCGCCGACCGCATCTTTGTGGATGGCACTTCACTGCGCTTCAGCGATGCCACGGCGGGCCAGTTGAACCCGCTGCAAACCGCCCCACCCTCCGGAGCCTATATGGCGGTGACCGGCTATACCGATGGCACTTTGCGCGCAGGCGCGGCTTATGGCGCAGAAGGATCAGGTATCCGCGCGGCCACGGCGGCCGAGTTCAGCAACCGGGATGCTTTCGTGCTCACCGATGGGGCCGGTAACCCGCGCTATCCCATTCGCGGCGGCACCGATGGCGCCAGCGTGGCCCAGCCGCTGACGGCCGCCGAAGCCCGCGCGATCCTGGAGGAAGCCTTCACCGTCTTGTCCCGCGCGCGCGCGCAGATCCGCCGTCCATTGGACAGCCGGATGCAGGCGAGCATCAGCCTGGTCGATACCAGCGGCGCGGTGCTGGGGCTGGTCCGATCACCCGACGGGCCAGTTTTCGGCGTGGACGTGAGCCTGCAGAAAGCCCGCACCGCACTGTTCTTCTCGCACCCCTTGGCCGCCGCGCAATTGCAGGCGGCAGGCGCGCCGGTTGCCGCCTATGTTGCACGCACCCGCACATTCCTCGGCGATCCTTCCGCGCTCACCGGCACAGTGGCTTATGGCAATCGCTCCATCGGCAACCTGGCGCGGCCCTATTACCCCGATGGCGAGGTCGCGCAGCCGGCGGGGCCGTTCTCCACGCCCACGGCGGCGCAGTGGAGCCCGTTCGCGGTGGGCCTGCAAACCGATCTGATCGCCAGCAACGTGGTCCAGCACGTGACATTCGTGGCCACCAACGGGGCCAGCGCCGATACTCCGGTGGGCTGCACCGGCGTGCCCGATGCGACCCCCGGCCAGAAGCGCATTGCCAACGGCATCCAGATTTTCCCCGGCGCGGTGCCGGTCTATCGCGGCAACGTGCTGGTGGGTGGCATCGGCGTTTCGGGTGACGGCATCGACCAGGATGACATGGTCAGCTTCCTGGGCCTGCACAACGGCGGCATCCGCCTTGGCACCGTGCGCAATGCCGATCCGGCAATCCGCGCGGACCGCATCGTGGTGCAACTGGGCGGCGGGCGCGAGGCGCGGCTGCGCTATGTTTCGTGCCCCTTCGCCCCGTTCCTCGACACCGCGCAACAGAACGTGTGCCAGGGGCTGTGAGCCTGCTGGCCGCCTTGTTGCCACTGGTGGCGCCCGTGTCGGTTCTGGCCCAGGCGGCGCAAGTGGAGGCTCCACCTGAACCTGAAGCGCAGGAACATCATGCCGGCCCCCGCATGGCCTCCGCACCCGAAGGTGGCCTGGGCACGCAAGGCCCGCCGCCGCCCGAGCCGGTCGATAACCAGGTGCTCGAAGGCCGCACCCGGCCCGGCTATGTGGCGCCGCTGCCCGAGCCGGTGACGCAGGACAATCCCGGTGCCTTGCGCGCTCCCCCGCCTCAGGCCTTCCCGGCAGATCAGGTGCCGATCCCCGATCGCTGGCGGCTGATCCAGAACCTCGGTCTGGTCACCGAGGACCCGCTCGATCCCTATCACCAGAACACCTACAAGGGTGACCGGCCGATCTGCACCAATGCGCCGGAGGAGCGCGAGCATCGCGAGCAACTGCGCGCAGAGGCTGAGGCCAGCGGCTCTCCGCCGCCCTACGGCAGTGCCCGCTGCCTCACTCCGGCGTGGCTGGGGCTGGAGCCGGGCCACTGGTTCTTCATCGCCAATCTGATCTCCGATACCGTGGTGGAGCCGCGCACTTTCCCCATCCCGGTTGGCGTGCAGACTACGGCCGATCCGCAGCGTCTGGACGTGTTCGGGCGGCCAATCTCCACGGTATTTTCGCAGACGTTCATCGCCGGTTTCGCGCTGCTGAAAGGCTCCACCGCCTATGCGCCACCGGCGATCGAGTACCGCCTGACGCTGGCCTACAACGTCAACTATGTCGATGTGCCGGAACGCCGCGTGCTGCATGTGGAATCCAGCCGCGCCACCCACCGGCTGGATCATTTCCTGGGCGTGCAGGAAGCTTTCGTCGATTATCACCTGCACCAGTTCGATACCTCGCGGTTCGATTTCATCTCGGTGCGGGCGGGCGTGCAGCCGTTCCAGGCCGATTTTCGCGGCTTCCTGTTCAACGACAGCCAGCTGGGCATTCGCCTGTTCGGCAACCGGGACAACAACCGCTTCCAGTTCAACCTGGCGGCGTTCTGGCGGCTGGAGAAGGATACCAACAGCGGTCTCAACTCGGTGGTCCAACGCCCGCGTGATGATCTGGTGTTCTTTGCCAATGTCTACCGGCAGGATTTCATCATCCCAGCCATGACCAGCCAGGTAACCGTGGCCTACAACCGCAACCGCGAGGGCGACAATGTGGAGGTAGACGACAACGGCTTCCCCGTGCGGCCTTCGCTGCTGGGCAGCTTGCGGGGCCGCGATTATGACGTGGTGTACCTGGGCTATAATGCCGACGGACACATTGGCCGCGTGAACCTGACCGCCAGTTTCTATCAGGCGCTGGGCGAGGACCGGAACAGCTTCTTCACTGATCGCCCGGCGGAAATCCGCGCGCAGTTCGCCGCCGCCGAGGCCAGTCTTGACCGCGACTGGATGCGCTTCCGCGTCTCTGCCGCCTATGCCAGCGGCGATGGCGACCCGTTCGACGACAAGGAAACGGGCTATGACGCGATCTTCGAGAACCCGGTGTTTGCGGGCGCGGACACCAGTTACTGGATCCGCCAGACGATCCCCTTTGCCGGGGGCGGGCGGGCGATCAGCCTGAACGGGCGCAACGGCCTGCTCAACTCGCTGCGGTCCTCTAAGGAACAGGGGCAATCGAACTTCAACAACCCCGGCCTGATGCTGCTGGGCGTCGGCGCGGATTTCGACCTGTCGCCCGAAGTGCGGCTGTCGGCCAATGCCAACCACCTGTGGTTCGAGAACACCACCACGCTGGAGACCCTGCGCGTGGAAGGCACCATCCCGCGCGATATCGGCTATGACTTGTCCGCCGCTGCCGTGTGGCGGCCTCATGCCAACCAGAACATCGTCGGCCGACTGTCTGCCGCCACGCTGCTGGCCGGGCGCGGCTTTCGGGACCTGTTCGCCTCCATCAACCAGACCCGAACTTACGTTTCGGTGCTGGCCAACATGACCCTGAGCTACTGATGGCCATGACCCGTATCCTGTGGCGCCACGCCGCCCTTGCCCTCAGCCTGGCTGTGGCCGCGCTGGCGCTGCTGTTCGCGCAGGTCAGCCAGGCGGCGGGCGAGTCCGAAGCGCCGGTGCCGCGTGACTATACGCTGGTGCGCGGCGGACCAGCTCCGCAGAACCAGAGCCTGTCCGACATGGAGGGCAAGAGCGCCGGGTGTTTCTCGTGCCACGTGGCTACCGACCAGCCGACCATGCACGCCACCGAAGCGGTGCGGCTGGGCTGCGTGGATTGCCACGGCGGCAATGCCAGCGTCATCGGCAATCCCGATCTCGATTTCGACCATCCGGAATACGTCGCCGCGCGCGATGCGGCGCACGTTTTGCCGACCCTGCCCGAAAGCTGGCACTTCCCCTCCAGCGCCAATCCTGAGCGGACCTATACCCTGCTCAACCGCGAGAGCCCGGAATTCGTCCGCTTTGTGAACCCCAGCGATTACCGCGTGGTGCGCGAGGCGTGCGGCGCGTGCCACATGCCGGTGATCGAGGCGGCCGAGCGCAGCCTGATGGCCACCGGCGCGATGTTGTGGGGCGGGGCCGCCTACAACAACGGGATTCTGCCGTTCAAGAATTACGTTGCGGGTGAGAGTTACACCCGCAGCGGAGAGGCGGCGCTGGTCCAGTCGCCCGGTTCCCCTCCTGGGACGGTGACGCCCGAGCAGGCCGCACGCGGCGCTTTGGGCGCGCTATACCCGCTGCCGACGTGGCATGTGGTCCCGCCAGCAGACGTGTTCCGCGTGTTCGAGCGCGGCGGACGCACCATTGGCAGCCAGTTCCCGGAGATCGGCCTGCCCAGCCCCAGCGGCAATATCCAGCGGCTGGAGGAACCGGGCCGCCCGGACCTGCGTCAATCCAACCGTGGCCCCGGCACGGGCCTGCGCGCCGCGATCCCGGTGCTGAACATTCACAAGACCCGCCTCAACGATCCGTTCACCTGGTTCATGGGCACCAATGACCAGCCGGGTGACTATCGCCATTCGGGCTGCGCGGCATGCCACGTGGTCTATGCCAACGATCGCGAGCCGCGCCATTCGCTGACCTATGCCCAGTACGGCCGCGACGGGCAGTCGATCACCATCGATCCCACGATCGCCCGGCAGCTGCGCGAGAACCATGACGGGGAGGAGAGCCATGGTTCGGACCACGGCGCGCTGATTCAACCCGGCCATGGCAACGAGGAGCATGGCGCGAGCGATCATCCGCAACCCGCAGGCCTGTCTGAAGATCGGGAACGCGGCCACCCGCTGCAGCACGCCTTCACCCGCTCGATCCCCACCAGCCAGTGCATGAACTGCCACATGCACCAGCCCAACATCTTCCTGAACAGCTACCTCGGCTACACGATGTGGGATTATGAAAGCGACGCGCCGTTCATGTGGCCCGGGCCGGAAAACCGCACCCCTCGCCCGCCCGGCATCAGCGACGAGGAATACACTGCCCGCTACCTCAGCCAGCGCCATCCCACGGCTGACGAAGTGCGCGCCATCGCCGATCGCAACCCCGAAGCTGCTGCCGCGCGCGGGCTGTGGGGCGATCACGATTTCATGCGCAACGTCTATGACCTGAACGCCAATCTGCGCGACACCCAGTTTGCCGATTATCACGGCCACGGCTGGAACTTCCGCGCCATCTTCAAGCGTGACCGCGAAGGCAACCTGCTCGATGCCGCAGGGGCCATCGTCCCGCCCGACGATCCCGAGAAGTACCGCCGCGAAGGCGAAGGCGAATTCGTGCCCGCCGGCACCAATCCCGGCAACTCGGTCCACATGATGGACATTCACGCCGAAAAGGGCCTGCAATGCGCCGATTGCCACTTTGCGCAGGACAGCCACGGCAATGGCCTGATCTATGGCGAAGTGGCCAATGCGGTGGAGATCGGCTGCAAGGACTGCCACGGCACGGCGGACGCCTATCCCACGCTGCGCACCAGTGGCCCCGCAGCCCCGCCACAAGGCACCGACCTTAGCCTGCTGCGCAACCCCGATGGCCAGCGCCGCTTTGAATGGACTTACGATTCCGCCGGCCGCCGCACGCTGATCCAGCGGAGCATCGTGGACCCTGAACTGGAATGGGAAGTGCGGCTGGTGCGCGACAGCGTTGACCCGGAGAACCCGCACTTCAACGGCCGCGCCGCGCGCGCCAAGCTGATGAGCCGCGACGGGGCCGAGACCGGGCGCTTCGAATTCGGGCTGGGCATAGCGGAAGACAACCGTGCCCACGGTGACAGCGAGATGGCCTGCTTCACCTGCCACCTCAGCTGGACCACCAGCTGCGGCGGCTGCCACCTGCCCATTGAGGCCAACTGGCGCACTACCGAGCACCACTTTGATGGCGAAACCACGCGCAACTTCGCTACTTACAACCCGCAGGTAGCACGTGACGAGATGTTCCAGCTAGGCCGCCACCAGACCACCAAGGGCAACCAGATCGCGCCGGTGCGCTCCACCTCGGCGCTGGTGCTCAGCTCCACCAACATCAACCGTGAGCGGATCTACATCCAGCAGCCGCCGATCAGCAGTATCGGCTTCTCCAGCCAGGCTTTCGCGCCGCACTTCCCGCATACCGTGCGCACTACCGAGACCAAGCAGTGCACCGATT
Organism: Pseudomonadota bacterium; assembly: GCA_040386475.1. GTDB lineage: Bacteria > Pseudomonadota > Alphaproteobacteria > Sphingomonadales > Sphingomonadaceae > Alteraurantiacibacter. Next base: position 10,315 of record JAZKFK010000485.1, read on the forward strand.
GCCACCTGAGCCAGGCGGAAGACAACAACGCCATCATGGCGCAGTTGCTGTTGCTGGGGACCAATTACGTCAACTTTCTGGGCCTGAATGCGTGGACCGGGCTGGAAGGCGGCTTCCAGGCCACCCGCGTGACCGAATGGGACGAGCCGCAGGCGGTGATCGGCAGCTACCTGCAACGCTTCGCCTATCCCGAATACTACCAGTTGCACGTGGAGCAGAACGGGCGCGAGCTGATCAACTGGACACGCGGGACAAGCTTTACCAACGGCCTTTCGGGCGAACAGAACGCCGCAGAACAGTTCCGCAACGTGACCGAAAGTACCCGAGGCGCCGTTCGCTGCCTGCAAATGCGCGGCGAATACATGTTCGTGGCCGAAGGGCGCGGCGGTTTCCGCGTTTATGACATCGCCTCTATCGCCAACAAGGGCGTGTCCGAACCCATCGTCAGCGCGCCGTTCAGCCCGCTGAGCCACGATGCCCACGTGGGCACGCGCAACGCCACCTGCATGGCCATCCCCACCAACCAGGCCATCGCCCCCACGCGCAACACGGCGGAGATGCGGGCGATGAACCAGGAGCAGGCGTTCCTGCCGATCTACTCCTACGCCGTGGTCACCGATGCGGTGGAGGGCATGATCCTCGTCAACGTCGATACCTTTGCCGATGGCGAACTGCGCAACAACGACCTGCATCGCCTGGAATTTGCGGGCGGTCGCGATGCCTTCAACCCGGACGGCGTGCTGTCAGGGGCGCGGCATGTGACGCTGGGCGGCGCGGTGGCCTACATCGTGTCCGATGCCGGGCTAGTGACGGTGGACCTGGCCGATCCGGCCAATCCGCGCGTCACTTCGGTCAACCCGATGCGCGATGCGCGGGCCAGCGCGCTGCAGTTCCGCTACCTGTGGGTAACCGATGCGGACGGCCTCAAGCTGTTCGACGTGACTGATTTGCGCCGCCCGGTCGCCCGGCCAGAAGGTACCGTGGCCATGGCCGATGCGCGCCGCGTATACCTCGCGCGCACCTATGCCTATGTCGCCGCAAAGGCCGAGGGGCTGGTGATCGTCAACATCACCCGCCCGCTCGCCCCCACGGTGTATCGTCGCGAGACGTTCGGCGGCACGATGAACGATGTGGAGGACGTGGTGGTGGCCAGCACCAACGCCAGCCTGTTCGCCTATGTCGCCGATGGCCGCAACGGCATGAAAGTGCTGCAACTGACCAGCCCGGACAGCCAGCCGGGCTTCTACGGGTTCAGCCCCGCACCGATGCCAGAGATGATCGCCTGGGCCCGCACCCCCTCGCCCGCGCTGGCGATGAGCAAAGGCCTCGACCGTGACCGGGGGGTGGACGAAACCGGCGGCCAGATGGCCGTGTTCGGCCGGCTGGGCAGCCGCC
>JAZKFK010000486.1:0-2596 GCA_040386475.1 Pseudomonadota bacterium
ACCCGACAACCAGACCGTCGGGGGGCGGTCGCAAGCCGGAATGGGCGGAGGGGCTCAAGCGCCTGTACGATTCCGTGGTCGAGGAGCCCTTGCCGGATGACCTGGCGAGCCTGCTGGCGCGCCTGGATAAAACCGAGGATAAAGCGTGAGTTCGGCCCCCGAACCCAGGCAGTATCCGGCGCGCACCGCCGAGGATCGCAGCGCGTTCAAGCGTGACCTGGCGCAGGTTGTGCCACATTTGCGCGCCTTCGCCCGCGGTTTGTGTGGCCGTCCCGATATGGCCGATGACCTGGTGCAGGAAACCATGCTGAAGGCTTGGGCCGCTCAGGAGCGGTTCGAGCCCGGCACTTCGATGCGCGCATGGACCTTTGTGATCCTGCGCAACATTTACCTCACCGACATGCGCCGCAACCGCTTCCGCGGCGAATATGATGAGTTGGTGGCCGAGCGTATCCTGGTGGAACCAGCCGGGCAGGAAGCGCCGATCCATCTGGCAGACCTGCACAGCGCGCTGCTGACCCTGCCGCCCGAACGCCGCGAGGCACTGCTGCTGGTAGGTGCCGGCGGCTTTTCCTACGAGGAAGCAGCCGAGATCTGCGGCTGCGCCGTGGGCACGATCAAAAGCCGCGTTGGCCGCGCGAGAGCTGCCCTGGCGCAAATGATCGAAGCTGGCGGGCTAGAGCCTACGCCGCGTGGCGGCAAGGTTGCTCACGATGCCATCATGGACGAACTGGACATGGTGGCTGCCGGCAACGGACTGACCGAACCAATTCGCTGATCGCCACTTGATCGCCCACCCGCAGCGCGCCATGGGTTGCGCTAGGGCTTGGGGAACAGGCGAGCGCCACATGACAACTCCGGAACAACCAGAACCTGCGCCCCCCACTGCCGGCAGCATGCGGCGGCGGACGATGGGCTTTGCCGCGCAGGAACTGCGGCTGATCTCGGCCTTGGTGGTGATCCTGGCGCTGGGCCTGTTTCTGGCGCTGCCGTTCGTGCTGTCGATCGGCGCAGTGGTGTTCCTGCCGCTGGTGTCGGCAGTTGTGCTGACCATCCTGCTGTCCCCACTGGCTGACAAGCTGGCCGGGTGGGGCCTGCCCAATTTCCTTGCCTCGCTGCTGGCCATGGTCGCTTTCGTGGTGATCGTGCTGCTGGCCCTTACCGTGGTGCTGAGCCCGGCGATCTCCTTGTATGACGAGTTGCCCGGCCTGATCGCCCGCGTGGGCCAGCGGTTCAGCGAGTTGCGCGGCAGCCTGTCGTGGCTGGCGCGCCTCAATGACCAGATCGCCGGGATCACTGGCGGCACCAGCGCGCGTGAAGTGGTGCTGGCCGGTCCCTCCATGCTGGAACGGCTGGCTGTGGCCACGCCCACGGTGGTGCTGGAACTGCTGCTGACCATGATGATGACCTTCTTCATGGTGGAATCGCGCGTGCGCCTGCGCCGCCGGCTGGTGCTGCAGCGCCAGCAGCTGGACGCCAGCCTAAAGGCCGCGCGCGTTATGCGCGCGGTGCAGGACCGGGTGGCGGCTTATATCCTGACCGTAAGCGTCATTAACACCGGCGTTGGCGTGATCGTGACACTGGGGGCCTGGGCGATGGGCGTACAGGCCCCGCTGATGTGGGGCGGCTTGGCCGCACTGCTCAATTTCATCCCCTATATCGGGCCCATGGCGATGACCGCGCTGCTGGCGCTGTTCGGCCTGGGCACGACAGGAAGCCCGCTGGTTGGCCTGATCCCCGCGGCGGCCTACCTTGGCCTGCACACAATCGAATCCAACGTCGTCACCCCCACGGTGCTGGGCGCCCGCTTCACCACCAATCCGGTGCTGATCCTGCTGGCCTTGTCCTATTTCAGCTGGATCTGGGGAGTGATGGGCGCGCTGCTGTCAGTCCCGTTGCTGCTGGCGTTGACCGCGCTGGTCGATCACCTGGGCAAGCCCAACCTGATCGGCTTCCTGTTTGGAGAGCCCTTGTTCCAGGCTAACCTGCTGGATCTGGCGGAAGGCGATTGAGCCTGGGGCGATTGAGCTGGCACGAAACGGCCCGCCGCGCCGGATAGCGGGCGGGCCGGATTGCGCATTCGCGGTGACTCAGGCCGGGTAAGTCCAGGCTGATCCGCGCGCCAGGTTTTCGGCGGCAAAATCCCAGTTGAGGTGCTGATCGACCACGGCCGTCAGGTAAGCTGGCCGGGCATTGCGATGATCGATGTAATAGGCATGCTCCCACAGGTCGATCACCAGCAGCGGATTGGCGCCTTGATCGGCGAAGGTATCGCCATCGTGCGTTTCGGCCACTTCCAGGCTGCCGCCCTTATCTACCAGCCACACCCAGCCGCTGGCGAAGTGACCCGCGCCCTTGTCCTTCAGCTGCTTGGCCAGCCCTTCAACCGAGCCGAACGCAGCATCGATCTTGCTGGCCAGTTCACCCGACGGACCCGACGAAGCGGGCGCCAGCGAGTGCCAGTAGAACCCGTGGTTCCACGTCTGGGCGGCATTGTTGAACAGGCCCTTGTCCGTTCCGCGCGCGGCGGCGATCACCTGTTCCAGGGTCTTGTCGGCATGATCGGTGCCGGCAATCGCGGCATTGGTCTTGTCGA
>JAZKFK010000487.1:0-5216 GCA_040386475.1 Pseudomonadota bacterium
ACTGTGTTTCACCAAACGCCGCTCAAAGCAAGCGTGGCTCCTCCGGACCGTGCAGCGCTTCGAGTGCCGCCCGCCAGATACCTTGCGTAGGTGGGGATTTTCTTTCTAGGCTCAAGCGGTCGATCATGTCGACCAACCGCTCGATATCGGCCTGGGTGCGCGGCGCTCGCGGGACGAGGTAAGCGGCGGCATCCGGGCCCAGCGCCAGTCCTCGCTCTGCCGCCAGCGACAGCAACAGTTCGCCCGCCATCGCATCGTCCGGCTGGCCGATTTCCAGTTGCAGCGCTGCGCCCAGGCGGCTGCGCAGATCTGGCAGGGCAATGGTCCACGGCGGAGTGCCGCCAACCAGCAGCAATGCACGCCCCTGTTCCTGGGCGCGGTTCCAGCGGTGGAACAGTTGGTCTTCGGGCAGCGACTGCGCCTCGTCGATCACATCGCATGTCCCCGCAGCGGCCAGCCAGCGGGCGAACAGCGTCTTGCCCGAACGGGGTGGCCCGGTGAGCACGGCAGTGCGGAATGGCCAACTTTCCGGCTGGCCCAGCGCCTGCGCCACGTGCGCATTGGCCGCGCCGATGACGATGCGCGACGGCCCGCCGCTGTCCGCTTTCAGGGGCAGAGCAATTTGAGACATGGCCAAAAGCCCGCCACCCGCCTCAGCGGGAAATGGCCAGCGCGCTGCCGCCTTCGGTCACGCGCCAGCCGGCGGCCCGCAAGGCGGCCGCCAGATCGCTGATCTCGCCGCTGAAGGTGACCTGGATCACCGAAGTGCCGCCAATCGCCGTGCTGGTCACCGCCACGCCGCGCACTCCGCCCACGCTGCGCAAGGACGACAGGGTGGAATCGAACGCGCGCGCATCGGGCGTGGCGGCCTGCACCACCACGGCGCTGATGGTCGGCTGGGCCGACGGCGCGGTGCCATCCAGCACCGGCTCGGTCACCAATGAAGGCACGGCCTCGCCCGTCGCTATCGCCCGCTCGGTCGCTTCGGCGGCGCGGCTTTCTTCCAGCAGGGCGCGCAATTCCGGGGTCAATTCCACGTTCGCAAGCGACAGCGTGGGATCGGGCCGCAGCACGCCTGTCGCCAGGGCGCGGCGGTAGATCGCGTCCATCTGTGTCACCGCGCGTTCCAGCATGGCCGGCACGCCTTGCGGGTTGGGCGCGCGCAGGTTGAAATCGCCCAGATGGCGGTTGTCCGGACCATAGCGGGCAGTGAAATGCCCGGTCACCGGGCCGCCCGGATATTCGTATTCCAGCCGCGCAATCGGCACCAGCACGTCAGCCGCGCCGAACTGGTCGAGGATGGTGTTCCACCACGCTCGGCTGCGGCGCCCGGTCTGGCCATAAGTCAGCAGCAGCGATTCGCCGCCGGAGCCCTGCGGCCGCACATAATCGATGGTGGAAGCGCCAAACTGGCTTTCCGCCCAAACCCGCTGCCAGACATTGCGCACTTCGAACATCGTGCCCGTGCCGCCGCTCAGCAGCACCGGCAGGGTCAGCATGGGAGCCGAATGGGCCAGGCCGTCCGCGCCGCCCAGCATTCCGCCAACGCGGGCGCGGTCAAAAATCACTCCCAGCCGGGCGACATAGCGCCGCGGGCCGATCTGCTCGCTCTCGACAAGGATGGCGGCGACCATGCCCTGCAGCTGCGAATCGGCAACGGCGGGACCGTCGATCTTGGCCCAGGCCAGTCGCTGCGCTTCCTCATAACCCTTGCGGCGCGCGTCCGCGGCATTGTCGCCGGTGACGTTCACTTCGATCCCGCGCACTTCGATATCGGTGCTGCTGGCCACGGGGATAATGCCGCGTTCGCCCGCCACCTGCGCCAACAGGCTGCCCGCCATAACCACGCCAAGCACCAGCAGCGCCGGCGCGGCAAGCGCGGCGAGCGAACGGTGCGAAGGCGCAAAAAGAGATGGGGCGGAACTGGGCATCGGGGAAATCGCGGCCCTTTTGGCGAAAGGCGAGTGGAAATCCAAGCACGAATGCGCCAAGGGGCAAGCATGTCCGGAAACACGCCCAAGAACGCTCCCAGCAGCATGCCCAGCTATACCTACGAACAGGCCGGGGTCTCGATCGATGCTGGCAACCGCCTGGTCAAGGCCATCGGCCCGCTGGTAAAAGCCACTGCCCGCCCCGGCGCCGATGGTGAGATCGGCGGCTTCGGCGGCTTCTTCGATCCGCGCGCAGCCGGCTACAAGGATCCACTGCTGGTGGCGGGCAACGATGGCGTGGGCACCAAGGTGAAGCTGGCCATCGACCATGACAGGCATGACGCGATCGGCATCGACCTGGTGGCCATGTGCGTCAACGACCTGATCGTGCAAGGCGCGGAGCCGCTGTTCTTCCTCGATTACTTCGCCACCGGCAAGCTGGAGAACGGCATTGCCGAGCGCGTGATCGCGGGCATCGCCGAAGGCTGCAAGATCGCCGGATGCGCCCTGATCGGCGGCGAGACGGCGGAAATGCCGGGGCTTTATGCGGCGGGTGATTACGATCTGGCGGGCTTCTGCGTGGGCGCGGTGGAGCGCGGCGAGCAATTAACGGGTGACAAGGTTGCGCCCGGCCATGTGCTGCTGGGGCTGGCTAGCAGCGGGGTCCATTCCAACGGCTATTCGCTCGTGCGGCGGCTGGCGGCGGACAAGGGCTGGAAGCTGGACCGCCCGGCCCTGTTCGATGCCGACAAGCTGCTGCTCGACTATTTGATCGAGCCGACGCGGATCTATGTCAAAAGCCTGCTGCCGGTTGTCCGCGCAGGCAAGATCGATGCACTGGCGCACATCACCGGCGGCGGGCTGCTGGAGAACGTGCCCCGCGTGCTGCCTGCGGGCGCTCACGCGGTGATCGACGCCGACGCCTGGGAATTGCCGCGCCTGATGGCCTTCCTGCAAGCGCAGGGCAATATCGAGCCGGGCGAAATGGCGCGCACGTTCAACACCGGCCTTGGCATGGTGCTGGCGGTGACCGAGGACAACGTGGCCGACGTGACCGACGCGCTTACCCAGGCGGGCGAGACAGTTTTCCGGATCGGCGAAATCGTCGAAGGCCCCAAGGGCTGCACGGTCAAGGGATCGGCCGAAACCTGGTCCGCCCGTGAGGCTTGGGAAGCTACCCACAATGCCTGAGAAGGCCAAGGTCGCCTGCCTGCTTTCGGGCAACGGCACGACCATGTCGGCGCTGCTGTTCGCCTCCAAGCTGCCCGGTTGCCCGTACGAGATCGTGCTGGTGGCCAGCAACGTGGCCGACGCGCCGGGCCTGCAAATTGCTGCGGCAGAGGGCATCGCCACATTTGCGCATGACCATCGCGGGATGGACCGCGAAGCGCACGAGGCGATCATGGACGCGGCCTTGCGCGCAAGCGGCGCCGAATACCTGGCGTTGTGCGGCTATATGCGGATCCTGACGCCCGGCTTCGTGGCTCGATGGGAGGGGCGCATGGTCAACACCCACCCTTCGCTGCTGCCCAAGTTCAAGGGCTTGGACACCCACCAGCGCGCGATTGATGCGGGCGAACAGTTCGGCGGCTGTTCGGTCCACGTGGTGACAGCAGAACTGGATGGCGGGCCGTTGCTGGGCCAGATGCCGGTGGCGATCCTGCCGTCTGATACCGCCGACAGCCTGGCGCGCCGCGTGCTGCTGGCGGAATACCAGCTCTACCCGCGCATGTTCGCCGATTACGTGGGTCGCCCGTTCAACGCGGACTGGCTGCGCGAACAGGTCAGCGCGCTGGCCATGGCCCTGCCCGAGGCCGAGCTGCGCGATAGCCACGGCTCGCCCGGCTGGAAGCTGGCCGGCAAGAGCGGCAAGTTCTTCGCCTATTTCAGCCAGCACCATCACGGCGAACCGCATGTGGCCCTGATGGTCAAGACCAGCGGGCCGGATGAGCTGGCGGGCCTGGTCGAAACCGCACCCGACACCTACTACCGCCCGGCCTATTACGGCGCGAGCGGCTGGGTCGGCATTATCCTCAACCGCCCAGGGGTGGACTGGGATAATGTAGCCGAATGGTTGCACCGCAGCTGGCGCAGCGTGGCGCCAGCGCGGTTGACGCGGCTGCTGAGCGTGGCGGACGAGTTCTAGAAGTCAGGCCTCGGCGCGTGCCTTGGCCACGATGACGCCGATTTCATCTGCCAGCGCCAGCCGCTTCTTCTTCAGCAATTCGGCGCGTTCATCGCTCGCCGGTTCGACTTCACTCTCGATGCGATGAATCTCGCGATTCAGCTCATGATAGGTGTCGGCCAGCTTGGCGAAATGGCCATCGCTGGTCTTCAACTGGTGCAGCACTGCGGCATCCTGCGGGAATTCGTCGGCGAGTTCGTGCGGGGTATGCGACATGGGTGATCCTCCTGAATGGTGCTGCGATTTCCAACACCTAGTCGCCCGCCACGGCCCGGACCTTGCGCACAATCAAAAACCCCGCCGGATCGATCCGACGGGGTTCATGAAAACCATAATGGTCAGCCAGTTCAGCCGACGATTTCTTCCGGCTTGAAGAAATAGGCGATCTCGATCGCGGCATTCTCGTCGCTGTCCGAACCGTGGACCGTGTTCGCCTCGATCGATTCGGCCAGTTCCTTGCGGATCGTGCCGGGTTCGGCATTGGCGGGGTTGGTGGCGCCCATGATGTCGCGGTTGCGCTGCATGGCGTTTTCGCCTTCCAGCACCTGCACCACAACCGGGCCGCTGATCATGAAATCGACCAGTTCGCCGAAGAACGGACGCTCACGGTGAACGGCGTAGAAGCCCTCGGCCTGCTCGCGGGTCATGTGGATGCGCTTGGAAGCGACGACGCGCAGGCCGGCTTCTTCCAGCATCTTGGTGACTGCGCCGGTCAGGTTGCGACGCGTGGCGTCGGGCTTGATGATCGAGAACGTGCGGGTAACCGCCATGATGAATTCCTTGTAAGATAGGTGTGCGGGATCGGGCCAGGCCCGTGTAGGCCTGTTGGGCGCGCCCCTAGCCGCCCTGTGCGGCAAGGGCAAGAGCAGGCGCTCAGTCGCGGCCCACGGTCAGTTGCACAATCGTGCCATCCTGCGCAGGCGCGGCGCTGGCAGAGAAGGCCAGCCCGCCCTCGCCTTCGCCGCCGATCAGGGTGTTGGAGCCGGTCGATACTTGCCCGTCCAGCCGCACGCCCGCCGCCAGCGCCTGCGTGCGATAGAATTCAATCACCTGCTCGGCCGGATCGCTGGTGGTCATCACCAGGATCACCCCGCCGCCGC
>JAZKFK010000488.1:0-5260 GCA_040386475.1 Pseudomonadota bacterium
GGTGCTGAAAGTGGGCCGCGGCGGGGTGCTGGTGTTCGATGAGGCCATCGGCAGCGCCTATGCCGGCGGCGAACGCGCGCTGAAGAAGGATGACGTGTTCAGCCTGTTTTCGGTCACCAAGGCCTTCACCAATGTACTGATCATGCGCGCGATCGAGGAAGGGCGCTTCCAACTGACCACCAAGGTGCGCGACGTGTTGCCAGAGTTTACCGGCAAGCCGCGTGAGGATGCGACCTTCTTCCACCTGATCACTCACCAGGCCGGGATGCCTGGCGTGTGGAGCCCCAAGCCGGGCATGTTCCTCGATCGGCTGCAGGAGCTGTTCGACGAAAGCATCGCGCACGTCCACGGCACCAGCCAGCCGGGTGAGAAGAGCGATTATTCGCCTCTGGTCAACCACGTGCTGATGGGCATGGCGCTGGTGCGGACGGACCCCAAGGGGCGCAATTATCAGACGCTGCTGCACGAAGACCTGTTCAAGCCGTTGAAGATGGACTCCACCTCCATGGGCCTGCGCGCCGATCTGGATGCACGCCACGTGCGCCCGGACATGCGCGGCACGGTGCCGATCAAGCACCTCTCCCGCAATATCGAGGGCGACCATGCCCTGTTCGAAGACCCGCAGGTGGAGGCCCCGCACGTTGGCTGCGCCAGCACTTGCGGTGACTTGTGGCGCTTTGCCGAGATGCTGCGGCGCGAGGGCGAACTTGACGGTGCGCGCTTGCTCAGCCCCCGCATGGTGCGGCTTGCCCGCAAGGTCCACACCGGCGACAAGCCGAACGAACTGTACAAGGGCGTGGCGCTGCGCGCCGGGTGGGCAGTGCCCCCAGCAAATCAGGGCCTGGGCTTCCAGGTGCGCGGCACCGGAGTGTTCCAGCACCTCTACGGCCAGCTCTCCAGCCCCGAAACGTTCGGCAACTATGGCGCCGGATCGACCATGTTCTGGGTGGACCCGGAGGCCGATGTGTCGTTCTCGTTCCTCAGCGCCGGGGTGATGACCCAGGCCGCCAATATCGAGCGGTGCGGCAAGCTGTCCGACATCGCCCTTTCCGCCTGTCTCTAAGGATCACATATGGCAGACGCAGATATCATCGTTATCGGATCGGGCCACAACGGCCTGGTCGCCGCCGCATACCTCGCTTGTGCGGGCAAGCGCGTGATGGTGCTGGAGCGCAACGCCTGGCACGGCGGCGGGGTGGTCAGCCGCGAGCTGACGCTCCCCGGCTTTACCCACGACCAGCATTCGATGAGCCACATCTTCATCCAGGGCAACCCGCTGCTGCTGAACGATGATCTTGGCCTGAAATCGAAATATGGCCTCAGGTATGTCTTCCCCGATGTGCCGATGATGAGCGTGTGGCAGGACGGCTCCACCCTGCCGCTGCACCGCGATCCGGCCAAAAGCGCCGAGGCCATCGCGAAGTTCAGCCAGAAGGACGCTGCCACCTTCCTGAAGATGAGCGAGCAGGCCGCGCAGTGGCTGCCGATGATCCAGGCGGGGCTCTATTCGCCGCCGATGCCGCTGGGCGCGCAGACCGCGATGATGGACCAGAGCGCGGAAGGCCGCGAGATCATGCGGACCATGGGCGTTTCCACTTTCGACCTGATGGAAGAGCTGTTCGAACACGACAAGGTCAAGGCCCACTTCGGCCGCGTGGCGGGCGAGAACCTGGTGTCTCCGGACGAAAAGGCCACCGGCATTGGCGCTTACGTGTTCCTCGGCTTCCTTGAAAAGTTCGGTTTCGGCGTGCCTGTCGGCGGCTCCGGTTCGCTGACTTCCGCGCTGATTGCCTGCATCGAGGATCACGGAGGCACCATCCGCGCGGGCTGTCATGTGCGCGAGGTGTTTACAGATGGCAGCAAGGCGGCGGGCGTGGTGCTTGATGATGGCGAGCGGCTGACCTGCGCTGACGGCGTGATCGGCGCGCTGCACCCGCATGTGCTGCCCGATGTGGTCCCCAGCCTGCCGGCCAATGTGGCGAAGAATGCCAAGCGCACGCACATCACCCCGGCAGCCTGCTTCACCGTCCACGCGGCGCTGAATGGCCCGCTGAAGTTCAAGGCCAAAGCTGCAGATGGTGGCGATCTCTCCGCCGTGATGTACGAGCTGATGCCCGACAGCTACGAGGACATGCGCCGCGCGTTCGACGAGTTGCGCTATGGCCAGATGAGCCCCACCCCGCTGGTCGGCGTGGGCCAGCTGACCCAGCACGATCCGTCGCGCTGCCCCGAGGGCAAGGCGATCTTCCACGCGTGGGATTATGTGCCTTATGAGCGGCCCGACGGCCGCAACTGGGACGAGGCCAAGGGCGAATTCGCCCAGAAGATCATCGCCCAAATGGGCAACTACATCGATGATATCGAAGTGCTCGATTACCACTGCGACAGCCCGGTGGACATGGAGCGTACCAGCCCCAGCTTCTTCCGCGGTGACCTGCACGGCATTGCCACCACAACCTACCAATCGGGCAGCCACCGCCCCACGCCCGAACTGGGCCAGTACCGCGTGCCCGGCGTTGACCGGCTCTATCTGGTCGGCCCGTTCCAGCATCCCGGCGGCGGCGTGTTCGGCGCTGGCCGCGCCACGGCGATGGTGATGGCGGAAGACCTGGGCATCGATTTCGACGAGATTGCCCCATGAAGACCCTTGGCATGAAGATCAGGGCCGCCGATAAATCGGAGCTGATGCAGGTCAGCAAGATCGAGCGCAAGGGCAACGACCTGGTGCTGAAAGGCAAGGTCTACGGCACCATGCCGATGACCGCTACGCTGTCGCCGGAGGAGGCCAAGAACTTCCTCAAGCTGCTCACGCCGGGCCTCGCCTGGTTCATCCTCACCCTGCCGTTCCGCAAATCGAAGGGATAATTCCATGACCCAACGTCACCCGGGCAAGTCCCACATCGTCACCGGCGCAGCCGGCGCCATCGGTTTTGCCACGTGCGAGATCCTCGCCCGCGAAGGGGCCGAGGTGCTGATGGTCGACATTGCGGCCGAGCGGCTGGCCGAGCGCGCCGCCGAACTGACCGCGAAGGGTTACAAGGTCATCGCTCACGTGGCCGATTGCGCCGATGAAGCCGCAGTGGAAGGCTATGCCAGGGCGGCGATGGCTGCGTTCGGCAAGATTGACGGGTTCTTCAACAACGCCGGGATCGAGGGCGATCTTGCCCCCACGCACGAATACGACATCGCCATGTTCGACAAGGTGCTGCACGTGAACCTGCGCGGCATGTTCCTGGGCCTGCGGTTCGTGCTCCCCCACATGGTCACGGCGGGCAAGGGCGCGGTGGTCAACACCGCCTCGATCGGCTCCGAGCGCGGGCTGGCGGGGGCCTGCGCCTACAACGCCGCCAAGCATGGCGCGGTGGGCCTGACGCGCACGGCCGCCAGCGAAGTGGCGCAAAAGGGCGTGCGGGTGAACTGCGTGATGCCCGGCGTGATCGAAACTCCGCTGCTGGTCGGCATGCTGGAACAGATGTTCGACAGCGTGGAGGAAGGCATGAAGAAGCTGGGGCAGGTCGCCACCCTCAACCGCGTGGGTCAGCCGCGCGAAGTGGGCGATGTGGTCAGCTTCCTGCTCAGCGACAAGGCGAGCTACGTCAACGGCGCCAAGTGGGAAATCGACGGCGGCGCATTGGCCACGATCAGGAACGATATCTGACGAAGAGCATCGTCATGCCGAAGGAGTATGACGCATGGCCGGTGGCTGGACGCGCGATGGCGCGGTGCAGGATCAGATTGACGATACCGTGAAGGATGCCGTGGCCAGCGCGCGTGCGCGGCTGGAAGCGGGTGACGGCGCGGACTGGTGCGACGAATGCGGTGAGGCCATTCCGCCTGCGCGACGCAGGGCGCTTCCTTCGGCGCGCACATGTGTCGGATGTCAGCAGCAGCGCGACAAGCGGCAAGTAGCCAGCGGCATCAATCGGCGCGGCAGCAAGGACAGCCAGTTGCGCTGATTTGAGTTTACGCAACCGGCTGGAACCAACTGCGCGCTTGGGCTGTTTCTGCAGCATTGCAAAGGAGATCAGCATGTTCGGAAAACTGTTGGGTGCCGCTGCCGGCGCCGAAGCCGCGAAGTTCACCAGCGCTTTTGGCGGGCCTGCGGGTGCCGTAATGGGCGCTCTGGCCGTGCCGCTGGTGCGCCGCCTGTCGCTGCCCGCGCTGGTGGTGCTGGGTGCCGGTGGCTATTTCGCCAAGCGTTACATGGACAAGCGTGAAACCGAGACCACTACCGCGCGACGCCGTAGTGCTGCGTCGCAGCGCCGCTCGGCCCGCAAGGCCACGCGCAAGACGGCAGCAGCTTCGGCCTAGATTTCGCGCTCCGGGTCCAGCCCGGCGGCTTCTTCCACCACCTTGGCGATGGCGGTGAAGTCGGCTTGCGGCCCTTCACGCTCCAGCGTGCGGACCAGGTAGCTTTCGACGATTTCACCCAGCGGCAGCGGCACACCCGCTGCCGCTGCCTCGTCCAGCAGCAGGCGCGTGTCCTTCAGGCTCAACGCGGCGGCGAAGCCGAAATCGAACGTGCGCGGCAGCACGCTGCGCGGCCACTTGTCGCGCGTGGCGGAATTGATGCCGGTGGACTGGTTGAGCACTTCGATCATCCGCGCCGGATCAAGCCCCTGCTTAATACCAAAGGCCATGCCTTCCGCCGTCACCCCGATGGCGACCGCGCCCAGCAAGTTGTTGACCAGTTTCATCGTTTGCCCGGCGCCCGGCGCCTCGCCCATGTGAGTCGGCTTGCCGATGGCCTTGAGCAGCGGCTCCAGCGTGGTGTGATAAGGGCCTGCCGGACCGCCGACCATGATCGAGACGGTCCCTTCCACTGCGCCCTTGATGCCGCCCGATACCGGGGCATCGAAGCACGCGACTTGTGGCAAGGCGGCGGCCAGTTCCACCGCCAGCTGCGGGCCGCTGGTGGAGAGATCGCAAAGGATCGCCGGCTTGGCGCGCGCGCAGATCCCCTCGGCTCCCAGCACCGCTTCGCGCACGATGGCGGGCGTGGGCAGGCTGGTGAACACGACTTCGCACTGCTCGCCCAAAGCAGCGGCTGATCCGGGGGCGGTGGCCCCTTGCGCCACCAGCGCGGCGACGGCTTCCGCCGACACATCATGCACCAGCAGCTGGTGGCCCGCCTTCAGCAGGTTGGCCGCCATTGGCGCGCCCATGCGGCCCAGGCCCAAGAACCCTATACGCATTCCTATTGTTGTCATAACGCCTCCGCGATGGGCCTTAGAGGCGGCAGGTCCACCCGGGCAATGTC
>JAZKFK010000488.1:5360-7853 GCA_040386475.1 Pseudomonadota bacterium
TGGCGGCTGGTGGCAAAGGCCATCTCGGCATCCTGCACGTGGAACCGGGCATTGGGGAAGGTGCTGATCGATCCGGCATGATCGTAATGCAGGTGGGTCAGGATCACGTGCTCCACCGACAAGTGATCGATACCCGCCGCCCGCAAGCCATCGGCCACCGGGCGGGTGATGGTGCGCCCGCGCGCCACGGCGGCCTGTTCGCCAAACCCGGTATCGACGATCACCGGCGCATGGCCTTCGCGATGGATCGCCCACACGTAGTAATCGAGCGGCATCGGCAGATCGTGATCGTCCACCGCATCGACGAAATTGGCCGCTGCCGAGCGTTCGTGCCGGGCATAGCGGATCGCGTCGATGCGGGTGACGGGAGCGTTCATGACTTTGGCATCAGGCGAACCGCAACCGCACCGGCTGCTTGATCGGCCCGTGGCCCACCGTGGTCATCCACGGCTCGTAGTCGCCGGCGATTTCAAACCCGGCCACCTCGCGCACCAGTGTGCCGAGGAACGCCTGCGCCTCGGTTTGCGCCAGCGTGCGGCCAACGCAGCCGTGGACGCCATAGCCCCAGCCCAGCGAGTGCTTGTTATCGCGCTCGATGTCGTACTTTTCCGGGTCCGACCAGTAACGCGGATCGCGGTTGGCGGCGGCGAACATCAGCCCGCAACGGGTGCCCGCGGGCACCACCAGATCATCGATGGTCACATCGCAGGTGGTGATGCGGCCCGCCATGCGGCTGGGCGAATCCCACCGCAGGCTTTCATCAAAAGCATTGCGCAGCAGCCTGGGATCGGCCCGCAGCCTGGCGTACTGGTCGGGGTACAGCGCCCACGCGCGGATGGCGTTGGCCATGGTGAGATAGGTCGTATCGGCCCCGGCGGAGAGGATCGTCTGCAACAGCAGCTTGGCCTCGTCCATCGTCACCTGCCCGCGATCGGCCGCCTGGAAGATCGTCTCGCCAATGCCATCGGGATCCAGCGCCGCGCGGTCGCACGCCGTGCCCAGCCATTCGATCACGGCGGAGAAATCGGCGTCCATCGCCTCGTCGAACAGCTCGCCCGGCGGGCCCATCGTGGCCCAGACCATCTGCGAAAAACCGTGCATGTGGTGGCGGCCTTCCTTGGGCAGGCCCAGCACATCGGGCAGCACGCGGAAGATGAAGGCCTGGGTGATCTCGCCCACTGCATCGACCACTTCGCCCTCACGCGCGCGCAGCTCGGCCACGAATTCCTCCGCCGCCTGCTGGAACACCGCCTTGGTGCGTTCCAGTGCGCGGGGGGACAGCGCATCCTGCACCACCTTGCGCACCTGCGTGTGGCGGGGCGGATCATCGGTCAGCAGGATTTCGGGACGGGGACTGTTGGGATCGTGCCACGGGCGGCTGGCGCTGGAGAAGCTTTTCCAGTCCAGCAGCCCGCTGGTGACGTGTTCGTGCCGCGCGATCATCACCGTGCCATCGTGCAGCCGCACGGCGGGGGCGAATTCGCGCACTTCGTCATCCACGGCACGGGCATTGCGCACCGCATCGGGGGTGAAGATATCATAGGGGAAGAGGGGGATTTCCTTCATCGTCCGGTCTCCACGTTCACAGGCCCAGCCCGTGGAACCAGGTTTCGCCATCGGCCCCGGTTTCGATATGCCCGGCGGTGGGATCGAAGAAGTGCGCGCCGATTACCACCACGCCGCTGTCACGGTACTTGTCGACAAAGCTGACGCGGCTGGCGCGGCCGCCGTCCTTGTCCATGTCGAACGTGGCATCGCGGTGCGGCATGGCGCATTGCATGGGGTGGTGCATCAGGTCGCCGGTGATGACCGCGCGCTGGCCCTTGCTCTCGATGCACACGTGGACATGGCCCGGGGTGTGGCCGTGGCTGGGCTCGGTAACGATGCGCCAGTCATCGCCTTCCGCGATCACGTGGTCGGCGGCGATGAAATCGGCCAGCCCCAGTTCCACGATCGGATCGACGCATTCCACCAGATGGGTATCCGAATGGTGGCCATCGTGGCGGATCACCGTCTGCCAGGCATCGTACTCGGTCTTGCCGAACAGGTAGCGGGCCTGCGGGAAGGTGGGCTTGAACTGCCCGTCTTCCGGGTCCTTGTAGGTGTTCCAGCCCACGTGGTCGAAATGCAGGTGCGTGCACATCACCGTATCCACCTGCTCGCGGGTCAGACCCAGCGATTCCAGGTCTTCCAGGAAGCCTTCGGGCAGGTTGCAGAACACGTCGAAGTCGCGGCTGCGCCCCGCGCCGATACACGAATCCACCACGATGGTGCGACCGGGCGCCTGCACCACGAAGCCCTGGAAGTTCATCCGCTGCAAGCCTTCGGGCGTGGCATAGTGCGGGTGCAGCCACTCCAGCGCGATCACTTCCTCAGCCGTGGCATCGGACATGGTCATGTTGATGTTGTCGGTGAAGTTGTGAATCTCGACAATGCGGGTGACGGTCACGTCGCCCACCTGCCAGCTCATCATCGTATCGCGTGCCATGTGGC
>JAZKFK010000489.1:0-3346 GCA_040386475.1 Pseudomonadota bacterium
CGTTTACCAAAGCCTGCTAGCCCCACAGGCCAATCGCCGGAATCGCGCCGCCTGAAAAGCGGCCCGGCACAGAACAGGACGAGAGACCACAGTGGCAAGCATCGCGCACGATAGCGACCGCAGCAACGGCGCTGGCTCTGGCAAGAGCCCGATCAGCACGCATCCCGCGTTCCCGTTCATCGTGGCGCTGTGGTTTGCCGCGCTGCTGGGCATCGGCAGCCTGGTGGTGCCGGTGCAGGTGGTCGAGCAGATCATCCTGACCACCGGCTTGTCTTCGATCATTCCCCAGGCCGCGCCGCCACTGGGCTTCACGGCCACCGCGCTGATTGCGCTGACCTGCACCGTGGCCGGGGGACTGGCTGGCCTGCTGATCGCCCGCAAGGTTGCCCAGGCGCACCGCGCGCCGGCACCCGCCCGCTTCTCCAGCACGGTTGCTGCAGCGCGCCGTCCGATTTCGGCGCACGACGAACTGGGCGAGGATGGCTTCGACGGAAATGCTCCCCGCGGCCGCCGCACGCTGGCCATCGCCGAGGAGGAAAAGCCCAGCGAAGTGTTCGAACTGGCACCGCTGCCGGGCAAGCACCTGCCACTGAGCGCGATTGACCTGAACGAGGTGGAAGCGCTCGACCTGGCGGACGAGGACGAGCTGTTCCTTGCCGAGCCCGATCTGGACCCCGCATCGCCGATCCAGCCCGGCTTCACTTCACTGATCGACGCACCGGTCACCGGAGACTACGTCATGCACGACCGTCAGCAGTTTGCCTTCCCGGCCGCCGAAAGCCGCCAGCAATTCTTCGTGCCGGCAGAGGCAGAAGCAATCGAAACCGTGCCAACCGACGAGCCTGCTGTGGCGGTCGCAGACGAAGCTGAGGCCGACATCGTCTTCTCGCCGCCGTCGCTGGCCCGCGCGTTCGACGCGCCGGTGGCAGCGGAAGATGCTGGCGAAATGGTCGAAGAAGCTGAATTGCCCGAACCAGAGATGGCTGAACCCGAAATGGTCGAGCCCGAGATGCCTGAGCCCGAACAGTTTGAACTGGCCAGCCCTTCCGACGCCGCCAGTGCCGCACCCGCCGAGTGGCAGGATGGCGAGCTGGACGATCTGGCGCTGGTGCAACTGGCCCAGCGGCTCGGCTCGTCGATCGCCCGCCGCCGTGAAGCTCGCGCTGCGCAGGAGGCTGCCGCTGCCGCCGCAGCCGCTGCTGCCGTGGTCCAGCCGGTTGTCGCATCAGCGCCCGCCGCCGTGCCCCTGCCCGCCATGCTGGCTGAAGAATTCGACGCCGCCGAAGCCGCCGAGGCCGCCAAGGCCATGGCCGCCTATTTCGGGGGTCCGGCAGCAACAGCGGATGAGCCGGTCGCCGAAGTTGCCGAACCGGAACCTGCTCCCGTGCAGCCAGCCGCCGGTCGCCAGATGTTCCAGCCGGTGGCACAAGCCTCGCCCGCCGCCATCGTCAACCCGCTGGCCGGCCTCGCCAGGATCGACCTTGGCGAGGAGGACGAAGACGATGATGACGGCATCGCTCACCTCACCGCCAGCTTCTCGCTGCCGCTGGCCCGCCCGGCCATGGCCGAAGCCGAGCCCGAGATCGAAATCGAGCCCGAAATCGGAGCCGAAAGCGACACGTTCGTGCCAGTCTCGACCTTAGGCCCGGCCGTAACCCCGGCCAACCCGTTCCAAAGCCGCGTGCAGACGTTCGTGCGCATCGAGAACGAGCCGCAGCCCGAGGACGGTGCCGTGGAACCCGCGGTGGTCTTCCCCGGCGAAAACCCCTTCGCCGCCCCCGAAGCCGCCGCCCACGTTGCCCCCGCGGCCCAACAGCCGCGCGTCAATGCCGACGAGAACGAGCGTGCCCTGCGCGAAGCCCTGCTCAACCTGCAACGGATGAGCAGCGTCGGCTGACCCTGCCGAAGGCCCTTTTACGACCACATTATCAAGCGATTGCAGGCATTTCCTGATGGGCTGACGCTCGGCCTTTCGTCCATCCTTGCCAAAACACTTTCCGGTCGCCATTGGGGAATTTCGCGACATTTTCGATAAGCACCCTTAGGGGTGAGTCGCGTTTCGCTGCCCTTTGTCCGCGACCTGTCCGGACCGGGTGCCGAGGCGCGTCATCTTATCGGCAAGGACAGGACTGACAGATTTGACCGAGTTGCCCACCGCCCAAGGCCTTTACGATCCGCGCAACGAACATGACGCCTGCGGCGTGGGCCTTGTCGCCCACATCAAGGGGCAGAAATCGCACGCTATCGTGGCCCAGGCGCTGGAAATCCTGCACAACCTAGACCATCGCGGCGCGGTGGGCGCAGACCCGTTGCTGGGTGATGGCGCGGGCATCCTGATCCAGCTGCCCGACCAGCTGTTCCGCAAGTGGGCGGCCAGCGAAGGCCTGACCCTGCCGCAGCCGGGCGACTATGCCGTGGCCATGTGCTTCATGCCGCAGGACCAGGCCGCGCGCGATTTCGTGACCACGCAGTTCGAAAAATTCGTCGCCAAGGAAGGCCAGCAGCTGATCGGCTGGCGCGATGTGCCAGTGGATACCAATGGCCTGGGCAAGACCGTGCTGGAATCGATGCCGGTGATCCGCCAGGCGTTCATCGCGCGCGGCGCCAATTGCGAGGACCAGGACGCGTTTGAGCGCAAGCTGATCGTGATCCGCAAGCAGACGCAGAACCCGCTGAAGGCGCTGGCTGAAAAGCATGACCTGCCGGGCCTGACCCAGCTGTACATGCCCAGCTTCTCCAGCCGCACCATCGTGTACAAGGGCCTGCTGCTGGCCACGCAGGTGGGCGGCTTCTACAAGGATCTGCAGGACGCCGATTGCGTGTCTGCCCTGGGCCTGGTGCACCAGCGGTTCTCCACCAACACCTTCCCCAGCTGGAAGCTGGCGCATCCGTTCCGCTTCATCGCCCACAACGGCGAGATCAACACGGTGCGCGGCAACACCAACTGGATGAATGCCCGCCGCCGCACGATGGAAAGCGAGCTGCTGGGCGCGGACCTCGACAAGCTGTGGCCGATCGTGCCGCACGGCCAGAGCGATACCGCCAGCCTCGACAACGCGTTGGAGCTGCTGCTGCTGGGCGGATACAGCCTTGCCCATGCGATGATGATGCTGATCCCGGAAGCCTGGGCCGGCCATCCGCAAATGGACCCCAAGCGCCGCGCGTTCTACGAATACCATGCCGCGCTGATGGAGCCGTGGGACGGCCCCGCCGCCGTGTGCTTCACCGATGGCCGCCAGATTGGCGCCACGCTGGATCGCAACGGCCTGCGCCCGGCGCGCTATTGCGTGACCAAGGATGACCTGGTGTGCCTGGCTTCGGAAAGCGGCGTGCTGCCGTTTGCCGA